>JAVHRG010000268.1:3217-10843 GCA_036171535.1 Sulfurospirillum sp.
ATCTTTTTGACATGTAATCGTAACAGGCATTCCTTGTTTGAGATGTGAATCAGGCTCTGCAATAATGACGCGAAAACGATACACAAGATCGGGACGAAGCTGTGTTGTTTCAATATTTTTAGGGGTAAACTCCGCAACAGGAGAGATAAATCCAATGTGACCTTCATACGGTTTTTTGCGTGAGTCAACATACACAAGCATCTTTTCACCTTGCGTGATTGAGCCAAGGTCTGGTTCATCAACATAGGCTTGAACCCAATATTCATCTTCTAACGCGATTTGTAAGATACTCTGCCCAGCAGACACAATCGAAGAAGGCTCTTTGTGACGAGCAAGGATAGTTCCTTTGATTGGTGCATAAATCGTCGCATCTTTAATGTCGTATTCAAGGCTTTTGGCTTTAGCTTCAAGTGCCAATACTTTGGCTTTTTGCACCTCAACATCTTCTACTTGATACCCACTTTGAAGGAGTGCATAATTGCTCTTTGCTTTATCGTATGTGGCTTTTGCTTTATCGTATTGTGTCTTTGCTGCGATATAGTCTTGCTCTGTTGTAGCATCCAAATCAAACAGTTTTTTTTGTCTATTATAGATATCTTGTACCCCTAAAAATGCTGCATAGCTTTCTTGCACACTGGCTTGTGCTTGAGCAATATCTTCTGTACGATACCCTTTCATCAGCCTCTTTAGAGTTGCCTTTTCAGCTATGATTTGCGCATTGATATTTTCCAATTCATACCGCAATGATGTAGTATCTAGCGTAACAAGCATTTCACCTTTTTCGATAGACTGACCTTCATCTTTTGCAATTGTTTCAATCTTGCCAAGAAAACGAAACGCCAGATCTTGTGTACGATTTTCGATGTTTCCGTAAAAATGTAGTGTCTTATCCAATACTTTGACATAGTTCTGATAATAGTACCATCCACCACTTCCTAAAAGTGCCAATGTAATCACTATTGCTATCTTCTTCATCGCTATTTCCTTTGTCTGCTCAACTCTTGTAAGACATACTCTGTATTTTCTAAAATTGTACGAATAATAATTTCCATGTTTGTATCCACATCTTCCCCTAAAAAAGGGATACGCTGTGAAATGGTACTTTGTTGAACACTAAATACGATGATCGAGCCAAGAAGGGCATGAGTGCGTGCTTTTACTTCGATGGTAGCACTATCTTGGTGCATGATATGCGCCACCAAGCTATCTAATGTATTCAGCATTGGCTCAAGTCCCTTGGTGTAGAGAAGCTCAAAACCATTGGAAGGTGTCATCTGCTCACGTATTAAAATACGATGCAGATAATTATTGGTTTTCAGTTTACCAAGCATCGTTCGAGCCAATGTTTCGATAAGATATTTTACCCACATTATATAAAATGCATCAGAAGGTATTGATGTTTTGAGCGCTGTTTCATAGGCAAGTGTAAACGCACTGTATTTTTCAGCCATGAGTTCTGTAATGTTGGTCACAACAGCAAGATACAATGCTTCTTTACTTCCATAATAATAGTGAATTGAAGCAATATTGACCCCTGCTTCTTTGGCAAGCTCTCGGATAGAAACATCTTCTGGAGAACGCTCTCCAAAAAGACGATAAGCCGTTTCTAAGATCTTTGCTTTGGATTGGTTGATTGTTTTTGCTTTGCTAGGAATCTTGAACACTGTCTTCCTTTATGAAATATATGAGTCAAATGCTATCACAAAACAGATGTTTATGTCAAACGTTTGTTTTAATTTTAATAGTGACTCTTTACATGTAAAAGAAGAGAAGAGGAATGCCTTGGCATTCCTCTGTTTGAAAGGCTATTCGTCCTTAAATGCAAACCCTTGTGCCATTAAAACTTTGCCTGTTTTTCGGTAGTAAATACTCGAATATGCATTCGAGGTAATCTCGGCATACGTTGGCATTGAGCCACTTCCTGTTGCATCTCTGAAGGCTTTAAAGCTCTTGTCATACGCCAATACGCCTTTTTTCACCTTTTCACTATCGTACGAATCTTGCATTGCAAAACTCTCTAATGGAACACGCGGTTTTAAAGGAGCATTTTTAGCATCTTGCGTGGGAACACCGATAGTACACCCTACGGCTAAGAACGTTTTAGGGGGAAGGTTGAAGAGTTTTATCATCGTATCGGAGTTTTCACGCACCGCACCAATCGATGTCGTGCCATACCCCAATGCTTCAGCAGCGACTTGAAGCTGAATAAGCATAATGCCCGCATCCACAGCCCCAACCATAATGCCCTCCGCACTCTGCTCGATGACATGTTTTTTGCCCATACTCTCAGTAATCATATTGGTGCGATTGAAGTCGATGACAATGCCGACAAAAACCTCGGCTGTAGCAATATGTGCTTGATGGTTGCACAACTCGGAAATCTGTTTCAATTTGGCTTTATCGCGTGTGTAAACAAGGCTAATTTGTTGCGCGTTAATGGAAGTAGGAGCGCGTTGCGCTGTTTTAAAGATAAGTTCTAAGTTTTCATAGCTGATCACTTCACCGGTAAATTGGCGGATGGATTTTCGATTTTGCAGTTGTTTGATGGTTGGATTTTCCATGGTTTTTTCCTATAAAATTTTTTCTAATTTTTGGAGTGTCATACTCTCAACCCGCTCACCCATAAATGTTTTGTAAGCAGTAAAATGCGCTTTTTCCATATGCTCCGCCAAAAGCGTTTCATTCTCCCACGTCTCTATAAAAACATAGGTATTTTTTTTCTCTTTGTCTTTGTGAACATCGTATTGTAAACAGCCCTTATCGTTTTGATGGGTTGCTTTGTGTAAAGCTGTTAAAGCTTCCAATACTCCCTCATTTTTGCCATCTTTTAAGACTAATGTTGCGATTAAAACGATTTTTTTCATGGGCTCTCTTTTATGTTAATTTCGTGTTAAAGTATATGAGTCATGTACTTAAGTTGCCCTTACAGTATTTTTTTAATGTAAAGGGAAAATAAGACAATATTGATTTCTGGAGTATTGGTTAATGGAAGGAAACAGTTTACATGTAAAGCATTGTTGTAAGAGAGACGATTTGCTCGCCCTCTTACATGGCGTGTTAAGAACTAAGCTTTTTTCGCTTTTTTCTCTTCGCGTTTCTCTTTTAACGACTTTTCGGGTTTCTTCTTGACTTCTTTTTTAACGTCTTTACCTTTTCCCATGCTCTCTCCTTTTTTGAAGTTGGTTACTACTTCTTAATTGTATAAGAGTTGGGCTTAAAGTAGACACTACCTTCTTGCTTACGATCTTAAGCTCGTATACTATAAAATAATTCTATTTATCGCGGACAAGGAAGCATTTTGGAAAATAACAAACATCATCTTATTGCCGAATATGAAAAAGAGCTCAAGCAGTATGAGAACTTTAGTGACAAAATGGACATTTTAATCAAAGAGTTACTGGAGCAAGAGAAAATTTCATACCATTCCATCGAAAATAGAGTCAAAGAAAAAAGCAGTTTAGCTAAAAAAATAGACGGTAAAAACAAATACCAAAACTTGGACGAAATCACCGATATTGTGGGTTGTCGCATCATCAGCTACTTTGAAATCGATGTGGAAAAGATTGTCAATCTTATCTTTAAAGAGTTCAAAATAGACGAAGTCAATTCCATCGACAAAAAGAAAATCCTCGACCCAGACAAATTTGGCTATCTTTCCTATCACATTATCTGCTCCATCAACGACGAAAGAGCACAGCTTAGAGAGTATAAAAATTACAAAGACCTCAAATTTGAAATCCAAGTGCGAACCATTCTCCAACACGCGTGGGCTGAGATAGAACACGACATTGGCTACAAGTCCAACATCGCCGTTCCAAGGGAATTTCGCCGAAAATTCTCACGCATCGCCAGTATTCTTGAAATTGCCGACGATGAATTTAGCAGGCTCAAACTTGACATCCATAACTACGTTGAAACCATCTCCAAACAAGGGTTTAAAAACATCGACATTAACGCCGAAAGCCTCAAACTTTTCATCGAACAATCCTACGATTTGGAAGAGATAGAAGCCTATATTATCGAAAAATTAGAACTCCAAACGATTGCCTTTTCAGAGCAGATGCAGTCAGCGAATATCAGCCTCTTTCTAAACATTATTAACACCTTTACGACGTTTAAAGAGATATTGGAAATTCAAAACTCCATTCAAAAGCACAAAGAGCTCATTAAAAAATTCATTGTGAAATGGGCACACGCTAGGGGTAAATTGCTGGAGCGTTTTCGTGAAAATTTCGAGCAAAAAGATGGTTTTATCATCGGCTACGCTTTGATGATTGAGTTTTTAGAAACCAACCACAAGGAAGGGCTCGGAGCATTTTTCCCAAGCTTTACAGCCTCAGAAAAAAACGAAGCTGTGGCGTTGGCGATGAAAATTTATAGAGATATTACACATAATTAAGTTTTAGTTTAAGAAGGTATTGAATGGTTCCTCAATGTATTACGGACAAAATGGACGTATTTGCAGAAAATTTTACAGGTGTAAATCTGCACAAACAAAAAATCACCAAAGCAGAGTTTGACGACTGCACCTTTGTCTCATGCGATTTTAGTCAAACATTTTTCTCTTCATGTCGGTTTATTAGCTGTCGTTTTGAAAACTGCAATCTAAGTCTTATGAAACTGACCGATACCAAAATAAACGCTGTTGAATTTTCCTCGTGCAAAATGATCGGGATTGATTGGACGATGGCAAACTGGGAGAGTCTTCTAAGTCTTGAACCCCTGCATTTTCGTGACTGTCTTCTGGGTGACAGCAATTTTTTTGGCTTAACCTTGAATGGAGTGGTGATGAGCGAATGTCGTATCACCGAAGCAGACTTTCGAAATGCAAAACTCGAAAAAGCAGACTTTCGAGGCTCTGACCTCAAAGGCACACTCTTTGGCAATACCCATCTGGAATACGCCAATTTTACGGATGCAAGTAACACGACGATCGATCTGCGCACCAACCACCTCAAAGGGGCTATTTTTAGCCAATATGAGGCACTTCAGTTGCTTGAATTAATGGGAATCGTGTTGGTTTGATGGAAGTTTTTAGAAACGAATCATCAAAAGGGATTTGGAGCATTTTTTTCAAGCCTTATATCCTCAGAAAAATATGAGAGAAAGACTTTGGCAATGAAAATATATAGGAAAATTACGAGTGATAAATGAACTAAAGATCTTTAAGTTCAGCATCTATATCTTCAATAGATGAATTTTTATATTTTTCATAAGTTTTTCTAGTCTCGTCTGAAGCATGAGAGCTATTATTAATGCCAGCTACTGATTTGTAGTTACTTACTTTAGCACTTATGTTTCCTTCACTTAAATTATATTTTTTGGATATATCACGACATAATTTTATTTGCATACCTCGTGGGAATTTTTCTTTTTCTAATTTTTTAAAATCAAAAATGCTTCTAGCTCACTTTTTTCATTCCAATTCGATGATTCCCTAAATGCCATCACTTCATCCTTATTGTTGCTTAAAATAGTTTTCTACTTATTGCTCTCTTCCGCCAACTCTTTTTTCATCACCTCTATTTGAACTTTAAGCATTGGAAATTGCTCATTAATCACTTTCCAAACGATCTCTTCATCAATTTCAAAGTACCAGTGAATAAGTTTATCGCGCATTTTTGCCATGAGTGACCACGGAATTAGAAGGTATTTTGAGGCTATTTCATCGGGAATTTGTTTGGTGGCTTCACCGATAACTTCGATTTCTCGTACACATGCACTAACCGTTTTATCATCAGCCTTGAAGCGTTCAAAGTCGTAACTTGCAGTGAACATTTCTATCTTGTAAATGCTTTTTAGGATGTCATCAAGATACAAAAGATAATTGCGTTTCATACTGCAATCGCTTCTTTAAGAATGTTTTGAGAGAGTTCTGCTCGGAGTTTGCGCTTAGGGACTAAATCAACATTTTTACCCAATGCACTTTTTAGTTTTTCTTCGAGTTCGATAAATGTCAACAAATCAGGAGTTTGTGAAAAATCTACAAGAACATCTACGTCACTTTTTTCCGTTGCTTCATCTCGTGCCATTGAACCAAAAAGGGCGAGTGAGGTAATGTGATAATGCCCAGCAAATTGTACTTTTAAGGCAGATAATTTTTGCAAAATCAGCTTTTTTTCACTCATGGAAGCCCTCCTTTAATTTTGACTTTATTGTACCAAAAAAGCCTATAAGTTGGTATAATCCGCGTTATGCAAACAATTTACGGCAATAGAGCAAAGTGTTATCAGTGTTACAGACCCAAAAGCTCGTGCATGTGCGAGCACATCCGCCCTATTTCTACCCACACCAAATTCATCGTTTTGATGCATCCTAAAGAGTTTAAAAAAACCAAAAATGGTACGGGACATTTGACGCATCTTTCACTTCCAAATTCCGAGCTTTTTATGGGAATTGATTTCAGTAATAATGCACGTATCAATGAAATTATCGCAACGCATGAGAGTTTTATTCTCTACCCATCAAAGCATGCCATCAACCTCAGTCATGCAAATCCTCTGACGGAAAAGGCTTTACATGTAAAGAAGCCAATGGCTATTTTTCTCATTGATTCGACATGGGCATGTTCGCTCAAAATGATGCGTGAGAGTAAAAATTTGCATGGGCTTGCACATATCAGTTTTGACGCCACAAAGCGTTCAGAGTTTAAGATCAAAGAGCAACCACTCGAGTATTGTCTTTCCACCATCGAGTCCACGCTTACAGTATTAGAACTGCTGAGTAAATGGCAGATCGAAACGATAGCGCAAGAAAAGCTAGAAACATTTCTCACTCCTTTTCACGCGATGATTGACTATCAACTGCATTGCATTGAAAACCCGCTGCATCAAGCCGTAAGATTCAAACCTAAAAAATCCTAACTTCGCTATAATTTCCTAAAAAGCAAAGGATATTTTTGCAAAAAATCATCTCCTTTTTCCTATTTTTAACCCTCTTCACTCTTCCGCTTCAAGCGATGCCAGACGATGCTGTTTTAAAAAAGATGATAGGGCGAATGCTCGTTGTTGGCTTTGATGATGCAACGATTGACGCGCAAAGTACCATCGTTCAAGAGCTACAAAACTATGAACTGGGTGGGGTTATTTTATTTGACAAATTTTACAAAGAGAAAAACCACACGAAAAACATCAGCTCTCCAGAACAACTGAAAGAGCTTACTAAACAACTCAAACACTATGCAAAAAAACCGCTTCTTATCGCCATCTACCAAGAGGGTGGCAGAGTGGCAAGGCTCAAACCAAGTTACGGTTTTACAGAAATTCCCTCCGCGTTTGCACTTTCCAAAACATCGCTCGAAAATGCCAAAAACATTTACACTCTCATGGCACAGATGCTCTCTTCCAATGGCATTAACTGTGACTTTGGACCTGTGGTGGATTTGGCGCTCAATCCTGAAAACAGAGTGATTGTGGGACTGGAGCGCTCGTATGGAAAAGAGAGTGAAATAGTCACACAATACGCCAAAGTCTTTATCGATGCGCTCAAAAGCAAAGGTGTTATCAGCGTCCTCAAACATTTTCCAGGACACGGCTCATCACTGGGCGATTCGCATCAAGGCTTTGTTGATGTCACCCAAACGTGGAGTGAAAAAGAACTAGAGCCGTACCAAAAGCTCATCGACGC
>JAVHRG010000269.1:0-10842 GCA_036171535.1 Sulfurospirillum sp.
CTGTTTGGCAATGCGTTCTACGATCTTTTTTTTACGCGCATCAAAACTAAAAAGCATCTCATACTCTTCCCCACTGCACAGCGTTCGTTTGGGCAATTTATGCTTTACATGTAAACCCAGATTTCCACTGGCTTTAAGAAGTCTCGAGAGGTCTTTGGAAAGTCCATCTGAGATGTCCATACCCGCATGAAGATGTTGAGCTGCTTTGTAGAGAAAATCTGCTTTTAAATGAGGCTTCATAAAGCGTGAATCTTTTCCAACATGCCCACCACGCAATAACCGTGTAAGCTCTTTATACGAATGCCCTAGTGTCCCTGTAAATGCAACCAAGTCTCCAAGCTTTGCGCCACTGCGGTAGAGGACTTTGGAAGGGCGTTTGGCAATAATGGTGATGGAGATCATCAGCTTATCCCCTGCTGTTGTATCGCCACCAATGATCTCAGCGCCATAGGTTCGTGCTACATTTTGAAACCCAATACTCAATTCACGTAGTTGCTCGTACGTAAACTGTTTCGGCATCACTATTCCAATAAGTATCCACTTAGGTTTTGCATTCATCGCAATCGCATCGGAAAGATTGACAAGCATACTTTTTTGTGCAATCTGCCCCAAACTCATCCAAGAGCGCTTAAAGTGAATATCTTCGCAAAACAGATCTTTTGAATAGACAAAATCCCCAACAACCGCACCATCATCACCAATGTGTTTACTGGAAAATTCTGAAATAAAAAATGCCTCTTTTGACATAGAGCCTCTTTGATTAAACTCTCCTATTGTAAGATGTTGTGCATTAAGAAGCCATTAGTCTCCTGAATCACACGAAAATCACTTAAAATATTAGAGTTATACTTAAGTAATCTTGCGCTAAAATAGATTATATATCTAAAAGGAGTCCTCAATTATGGAGTGTAAGCTTGAGTTGAGCGTCTTTCGATTTGACGCTAAAACGGATTTTTTGCCTTATTATAAAAAGCATTTTATTACTATCGATCGAAGTCTAAATGTGAACGATCTTTTAGCCCGAATCAAAGAAGAAGATGGCAGCTTTGACTACCCCAAAAGCAACTTGGCAGCCCTTAAAATCAATGGAAAAGCACTTTTTAGTAATGTCTCAATCGATGGCATTATCAACTCTTTTGGAAAATCATTGACGTTAGAGCCTCTGAACACCAAACATGTCACTAAAGATATGATCATCAATACAAACAATTTTGACAAAAAATTTAAATTGCTTGAAGCTTTCGTTGATACAAAAGATAAAGCACTGTATGAGCAATATATCATCTATTACTACGCTTCAAATGTCCTTGACTTTGTGGAAGATTTTCAAGGTGACGCCCTTTTTGCTTTTGCGTATGATATGCTCCAAAAACACCCTGATCTAAAACGTGAAATCTTAGAAATTGTTGCCAATGAACACACTGGGGTCTTTTTACATGTAAGATTGTGCAAGAAAATTTATCCTTGTGGCGCCGATGTAGAGAAAAAAATTACAGAGCTCAAAAATGAAGTGATAAAACACCAACCATTTGCAAATACTCTCGTTGAAAAATTCTCTCATCACATCGATCTTATATAAGGAAACCATTATGAAAAGTTATTTTCTTTTTGATGCCATTATTCACCGTGAAAAAACTGCACCCTTAATCATATCCGCTCAAAAACTTATCGATTTTTTACAGATAGATGCCATCTCTTTCAAAGGGGCAAAAAATGATCTTGGAAGTGAATACATGGGGCTTGATCGCCTTAAATTTTTAGAACATTATGCATACAATCTTACATTAGCATCTGAGCAAAAACGTGATATTCTCTGTTTTGAACAAAGCTCTCTTGTGTGTCATGCCCATACGAAAGAGATCTTGCTCAATGATGCCAATCTTAAATTTGAGATCGCATCACGGTTGGAAAAACACAATCTTTCCCTTAACCTCAATGCTAATGTCATTTCACTGGAAGAACTCCTTATCGAAGAAATTGGCACTGAAAAACTCACAAGTTTGCTCAAAAAACCATTTAGCAACTTTCAAACAGCCCTTTTCTTAGGCTCAAACGCCTGTCGTGCTAAAAAATACCGCAAAGAAGAGCTGTTCACACAACTCCTTGATCTTATCAAACTTAATCCGATAAAGCATGCAAGTATGTTTGAAAGTGATGGTTTTGAAGTCTATGATGCATCACCCCTTTTGGCAAAAAAACTTGCTTCCAAAGTGATGCTTGATATGTTTGACAATGCTGCTGATTTTGTCCTAGTGAGCGATGCTCGTAGCTTTATTATGTTTGATTTCTACCAAAAAGAGCTTGAAAAAATTGCAGGACGAGAAATAGGTCTTAGTGTTTTAAGCCTTCCAGAACTCCTTCTTCTCGCTTTTGGTGAAACACATAAAAAAAGCATTGGACTTGACCAACACAAAGTTGCCATCACCCTCATCTAAAACACTTCATAAGGGGCAGACAATTTCTGCTCCTTAAATAAATCTAAATAAGACTCATTTTATCCCTTTCTTAAGAGACATTTGCATGAGAATGTAATATCATTTCAAAACTTAATATTAAAAAGGAGTTATAAATGCCAAAAATCAATCGTTATGTTGATATTGACACCGTTGAGAGAGAAGCACGTAAAGATTATATCGATAGACACTCTCCATTCATCACCGCTGCTACTACAGCTAAACAAAACGCACCGTTTAAAGTGACTGTAAAAGTTGGTAATGCCTATACTCACCCCGATGATTTTGACCACTACATTGCCAATGTACAACTTTTCAATGGAGATGTACTTTTAGCACGTGCTGATTTTATTGCGGGTACTCTTGGAGGACAAGACAAAAAAGGACAAGCAGAAGTGACTTTTACCATCGTTCCAACGGGTAAAAAATTGAGCCTTGTTGCTCAAAGCTACTGTACAAAACATGGTGTTTGGGAAAGTGAACCTGTCGAAGTAACTGTTGAAGAATAATCTCTTAAAACATTAGTGTAGTTTTCCAAGCAAAACTTGGAAAACTACAAAAAATTTTCTCTAAATCCTCAAAACCTACTCATCACTCTTTAAAAAAGATTCTAACGAAGTGTTAAGCTTTTCAATTTTATGAGATGTGAGAAACTTCTCTTCTTTTTTACTTATCTCTTCTTTATCATTGACCAAATAACCACCACTAAGCCCTAACGTGACTTCATTGGCTACCATTCGATACGTATCACGATCAAAATCGATTCCTAAGAAAAGATAACTTTTGTCGTTTTTAAACGTTTTTAAAAAGGGAGGAAGAGCATAACCACCCATAGCTTCAGTGAGCCAATCCACAAAATCTGCATCACTGATAATAAAGCTTTTTTCAGGAACGGTACAGCCCAAAGGCTTAAAGAGAATAGGCAACATTTGGCTTAATAACTCTTTATCCACACGCTTATACTCTTGGGTTGAAGCGGTGTACATGTAAACCAAGAAGCGATCATACCCTGCCATAATACGGCTCACACCTGTCACTAAAAAATGATCCCTATCCGCATAAAGCTTCAAAAGCGAATCATCCAGATTAAGATCAATGACATAGCGAGGCATTAATGTTTTAAGCCATACATAGACTGTGGGCATAGGATATGGTTTGAAGGTAAAAATATGATTGGTCATCTGCTCAATAAAAGGTCGCCCTTTACGGTGTTCCAAGCTCATAGCAGCTCTGGAATACTCATACATTAAGCGAGGAGACATCGCACGACCACCATTAAGACGCAAAATCATTGAATCGCTATCAAATGGTATTTGCTCACCATCTTCTGTTTTAGTCTCTTTAAAGACACCCATTCCCATAAATGGAATCAAACTACCCTCTTTGATTTGTGCTTCTAATTCACTCTTCTTCACTCATGATCCTTCGTTGACACATCAATTTTTGATTAAAGGCTGGAAGCAGTAGTAACATCTCATCGGCAGTTATGCCATCTTCACTTCCCATAAGCACTATACGCTCAACGGTATTTTCAAGTTCTCGCACGTTCCCAGGCCATGTATATTGACAGAGTATATCCATCGCTTCATCGGTAATAACAACACGTTTTTTGTGGTTACTCATCGATTTTTGCAAAAAGAAATTGACCAAAAGAGGAATATCATCGCCACGCTCACGAAGGGCTGGCAAATCAATAGGAATGACGTTTAGACGATAATATAAATCTTCTCTAAAGGTACCATTTTTAACCATCTCTTCAAGATTTCGATTGGTTGCAGCCACTAATCGGACATTCACTTTAACCGTCTTACTTCCACCCACACGTTCAAACTCTCGCTCTTGTAAAACACGTAAAAGTTTAACTTGAGCAGAAGAAGAAATATCACCAATTTCATCCAAAAAGAGTGTTCCACCATCAGCCAGTTCGAAGCGACCTTTGCGTGCCTCTTTAGCATCGGTAAAAGCTCCTTTCTCATGCCCAAAAAGCTCGCTTTCAATGAGTGTATCGGTAATAGCGGCACAATTGAGTTTAATAAATGGCTCTTCACGGCGTTTAGATCGTTTGTGAATTGCTGCGGCTACTAGCTCTTTTCCTGTACCTGTTTCGCCACGCACTAAAACAGTGACATTGCTCTCCGCAATACGCTCAACAACGTTGTACACCATCTTCATTTTAGGACTTTCACCAATGATATCCCCAAAATTGTGTACTTTAGAGTCCCACTCCATTTTATAGTAAAGTTTAAGCTCTTTTAAACGCTCTTTTTCTTTAAGATTGATGTCATGTGACCGGATAGACTGCGCAAAAATAGAGCTTAAAATGGTCAAAACACGAATGGTACTTTCAAAATTAATGGCGGTTGTTTTGGTAATGTTAGCACCCAATACACCAATCACTTCTTGGTCAACCAACATCGGAACAGCGATGTATGAAATGGCATTTTGATCACGATTACCTGATTTATTGAGAAACATCATATCGTTATGTAAATTTTCAATCACAACAGGCTCTTTACTCTGGGCGGCATATCCCGTCACGCCTTCACCCAATTTATAGGTCGCTAACTCTTTTTGATGTTTACTAAAATCAATGCTGGCATAAACCGTTAAAAGGTTATCTTCGCCAAGTGCATGAATCACACATTTTTCTAAATGCAATCTATTTTTTAAAATAAGTAATGCTTTTTCGAGCGAAGCAACTAAATTTAATGAGTTAGAAACGACGGTTGCGGTCTCGTAGAGTGTCATGAGTTCTCTGGTGGTGAGGCAATCTCCACACTTTGCATCAAATTGAACCATTTTGCACTCCTTCATCTGTTTAAAATATTATAGTTAAAGATGAGTCATTAATGCTCACCTTTTATGTTTATATTTTAATCAAATTAATCCGATAATTTCTTACAGACTTCCTCTTTGGGAAGGTTTTTACGACCTGGCTGAATCCACCATGTCTCGCCGTTACTTAGCACTACTTCGCCACCCCAATTTTCTTCTGAACTAAACTCAATTTTTGTAATTGTTTCTTCCATATCTTTTTTTGCGATATAAAAGCAGATTTCCCCATTTTCTTCTCTTAGCATTACTTTTGCCATTCATTTTTCCTTATGTTAAGATTTTCTTCAACCATTTGGTCAATCCACTTTCTTCGTAATGCACTTTAAAAAACCCTTTTTGAAGCTCTTTGATGAGAACATGATCTTTCCCCTCTTTACATGTAAAGGCAAAATCTTCTCTAAAATGGGCTCCCCTACTCTCACGCCTTTGCATGGCTGAGAGGATGATGGCTTCAGAGAGTTCAAGCGCATTTCTAAGCTCTAAAATGGAGATGAGCTCTACGTTATTGTGCTTGCCTTTATCGATACAATGCAAGGTATTTGATTCAAGACGTAAGTATTTCATATAATCAAATGCCTCTTGCAAAGAGCTTTCATTGCGAAAAATCCCTGCTTTATCAAACATAATTTTTCCCACAGAAATACGCATTGCGTTGAAGTTTTTAGAACAATCTCCATCAAAAATACGTTGCACCAAATCCATATTTCGAATAACGACATTGTAGTCAATCGGCAAGAACTCTTTATTAAAAGCATATTCTCTCGCTTTTTTTCCTGCAAGTTCCCCAAAAACTGCCCCTTCTAAGAGTGAATTACCCCCCAAACGATTGGCGCCATGAACGCCAAGTGCAGCACATTCCCCACAAATAAAAAGCCCTTTGACTTCACTTGAAGTTAAAGAAGCAGCAATACCACCCATACTGTAATGTGCTACGGGTTTGATCTCTAAAAGCTCGCACGATAAATCAACTCCAACTTGGGTATAAGCACTTTTATACAAAGAAGGAACGCGTGTTTCTAAAATATCTTTGCAGATATGACGCATATCAAGATAGACTTTTTTACCGGATCTAATCTGCTCAAAAATGGCGCGTGCAAGGACATCACGCGTGCCTAGTTCATTGACAAAACGCTCTCCATCTGAATTGACAAGGTATCCACCTTCTCCGCGTGCTGCCTCTGAAACCAAGTAACTCGTCTTTGCAAAACCCGTCGGATGAAACTGCACAAACTCCATATCTTTCAAACTCATTCCTGCACGAAGGGCAATGCTTAAAAGATCCCCTGTACAGTCTTGCGCATTGGTACTAAAACCCCTGTAAATTCCAGCATATCCACCACCTGCGAACACCACCGCTTTGGCAGGATAAACCGTTACGGTAGAGTCCAGTTTTTTAAGAGCAACCACACCACTGATATACTCTTCTATTTTGGTAATATCCATCACAAAGTGATTGACTAAGAAATCAACACCCACCAGTTTTGCTTTTTTTATGAGTGCTTGAGTAATGGCAGAACCCGTACTATCACCAACAAAACAGGTACGTTTGGAACTTCCACCACCAAAACTGCGTTGTAAAATTTTCCCATTTTCATCACGATCAAACGTTACACCATACGCTTCTAATTTTTTGATAATGAACGGTGCTTGATGGCAAAGATAACTGATCGCTTTTTTGTTTCCAAGCTCTTTGGAACTTTTCATCGTGTCATCAATATGTTTTTGAATCTCTATCTCATTTTTTTCATCTAATACAGCATTGATACCACCGCTCGCAATTGCACTGTTCGATTTAAAAATATTGCTTTTGGTAATAATGGCGACACTGTTGGTTTCACTTTTTGCTTCAATTGCTGCCATGAGACCTGCAATCCCTGAGCCAATTACGACTACGTCATACGTCATGTTATCGCTCCACTTTATAAAGAAGATTATATTTTGTACTATTGGTAGCATTTATTGTAGCAATTCCTAGATTGCTACTGACATGTTCAGGCTTAGAAGAACTAAACAACGACGTTACGATTCCTCTTGTTGAACGTACAAATTGTAGTGCCAACTGAATATCGCTTTGTAACTCCATTTTAGAATCTAATAAATAGCCAACTTCAGGCTTAAAAGGCTTTTGAAAAAGGTGCATCTGCAACAGCGAAGAGCTACTCATCACGCCAAGACCTAATTTATGCGCTACTTGCAATGGTGTGTAATAGTTACCATCAGACATTTTTTGATTGGCAATGGTATAGGCATTGGTTTTTGCGATATTAAACGGAAGCTGTATGTATTTAAAGTGATGATTGACTCCTCCTACTTTACGCGCAACATCGTACACTTCTTCAAGATTAATATACTCACTATTGCCTTCTTCATAGGTAAATGCGTTCCACACGGCAATGCCATACGCTTTGATCTTACCTTCGTTCACCATTGTTTCAAAACTTTCAAAAATTTCTTCAAGCTTTTTTAAAAAATGGGTATAACCTATTTTAGTCAGTTGTGTCTCGGGATTATGCAAAAAGTAAATGTCCAAACACTTTACATGTAAATTGGAAAGGGATCGATCCAATGAATCTTTAAGAAAAGCTGGCGTTATGCAGTGTTGATCTAATTCGATATCAGATGAAGTTGCAAAACCTTTTTGGATGATATGTTCATTAATCCACTCGTATGGATTTTCAGGAAAAGGAAAATCAAGCGGTACAAAACCACCTTTTGAGCAGATAATAAGCTCTTCACGCTTCACGTCACCACTTTCAAAAAGTTCTTCCAAAACTTCACCAATCTCGCGTTCACTTTGTTGATAGCGGTAGTTGATGGCAGTGTCTATGACATTCACACCATGGTGTATGGCTGTTTTGAGGGCATCTTTATAGTCAAATGTATAATTTTCTTCTTTATAGGGCTCTTTTTTAAACGTTCCAAAGCCAAGCTTGGAAAAAATAAGCCCATCATGCCTTGCATAAAAATCTTTATAATGCGCAAAACGCTTGGCAAAACCATAAGTCGCTTCAGGAGTTGCATGAGAAAAACGCATTGTGTACCTCACATAAATTGAATTTACTTTAAAACAGACCCTCGTTGTTATTATACAAGAAGCGTTCCGTGCATTCAATCTACAGTTGTTTTATTCTTAAAGAGAGCCTATAAAAAACAATTTTTAGGTTATTATAAATTTGCCGTAACTCCCTAGTTTGAGAGAAAAACACTTTTTGAAACACTGTACTTACAAATACGTTATCTTTTATTAAAGATATGCAGAATTAAAGCTAAACTAAAAAAATATATGCTAACTTTTGGCGTTGTTAAGGTATTTCGTTTATGAGAGACACTTTAACAATGTTCAGGGTTACCTTGAGCGCGTTACGATTGCAAATTTTATATGGAGGTAAGATATGTCGACAAACAGTACAAGCACTTCAACGAAGATCGCTTGGTTATTCGTAGCCATTTTAGGCGCTTTTGCGTTTGGCTATATTGCATTAAATCGAGGGGAATCGATTAATGCTATGTGGGTATTGACCGCATCAGTGTGTGTCTATTTAATTGGATACCGCTTTTACAGCCTTTACATCGCGGACAAAGTTTTAAAAGTTGATGCGACACGTATGACGCCAGCATTTCGTCATAATGATGGACTTGATTATGTCCCAACCAACAAAGTCATTCTCTTTGGTCACCACTTTGCGGCAATCGCAGGCGCTGGTCCACTCGTTGGACCTGTTTTAGCGGCACAAATGGGTTACCTTCCAAGTATGCTTTGGATCTTAATCGGTGTTGTTATCGCAGGTGCTGTACAAGATTATATGGTACTTTTTGTTTCTACACGACGTGATGGTAGATCACTCGGTGAATTGGTCAAAGAAGAGATGGGAACAATACCAGGTGTTATTGCCCTTATCGCTTGTTTTATGATCATGATCATTATCTTAGCCGTCCTTGCAATGGTCGTTGTTAAAGCCCTTACACACAGCCCTTGGGGAACCTTTACGGTTGCATTTACTATCCCACTCGCATTCATCATGGGTATTTACCTCCGGTTTATCCGCCCAGGCTAAATTCTCGAAGCTTCTGTGTTTGGTATTGTTGGTCTTATCTTTGGAATTATCCTTGGAGGACAAGTAGCCGTTAGTCCAACATGGTCTCCTTACTTTGACCTTGATGGTGTTATTCTTACATGGGCATTGGTAATATACGGTTTCGTAGCTTCTGTACTTCCGGTATGGTTACTGTTGGCACCGCGCGATTACCTTTCTACGTTCTTAAAAATTGGTGCGATTGTAGGCTTAGCGATTGGTATTGTTATCATGATGCCAGCGATGCAAATGCCTTCCGTTACGAAATACGCTTTTGATAGTCATGGACCTGTATGGGCAGGAACACTCTTCCCCTTCTTATTTATTACGATTGCTTGTGGTGCCGTTTCTGGTTTCCATGCGCTTATCTCTTCAGGTACAACGCCAAAAATGCTTGCGAATGAAACCCAAGCACGTATGATCGGTTACGGTGGTATGCTTATGGAATCTTTCGTTGCTATGATGGCATTGATTTCAGCATCTATTATTGATCCAGGTGTTTACTTTGCAATGAACTCTCCTATGGGTGCACTTAATCCAACAGGATTAGCAGATATTGCAGCTGCAGCTTCTACAACTGTGAGTACCTGGGGCTTTGTTGTCACTCCTGACATTCTGACTCAAATTGCAGCTGATGTGGGTGAAAAAAGCATTATCTCTCGTGCAGGTGGTGCACCGACACTCGCTGTTGGTATGGCTCAAATTATTCATGGTGCTCTTGGTGGACTTGGTTCAATGTCTTTCTGGTATCACTTTGCAATTTTGTTTGAAGCACTCTTCATTCTAACAGCCGTTGATGCAGGTACACGTTCAGCTCGCTTTATGTTACAAGACTTACTTGGACTTATCAATCCAAACTTGAAAAAAACAAACTCCTTGTTTGCTAATTTACTCGCAACGGCACTCGTTGTTGCGTCATGGGGTTACTTCCTCTATGTGGGCGTTGTTGATCCATTGGGCGGTATTAACACCTTATGGCCACTCTTTGGTATTACGAACCAAATGCTAGCAGCCATTGCATTGATGCTATGTACGGTTGTTCTTTTCAAAATGAAACAACAAGCTGTTGCTTGGGTTTCTATTGTTCCAACAATCTGGTTGGTTATTTGTACCATGAGTGCAGGTTGGTTAAAAGCATTTAGTTCTGATCCAGCTATCAGCTTTTTTGCTAAAGCAAACCAACTTAAAGATTTACTTGCAAGTGGTAACTTTAAACCCAATGCAGTCTTTAAATCCCAAGAGGCGGTTGAACGCGTTATTTTCAACAATCAATTGGATGGTATTTTAATTCTTGGATTTATGGTCGTTGTCGTTGTGATGATTGGCTTTACACTCCAAGCGTGCCTTAAAGCACTTGCATCTGATAAGCCAACAGCTGTTGAAGTTCCTTATGCTCCAATGCCTGCGAATGCAGAAGCAATTGTGAGTGGTACTGCACACTAAATTATAAAGATGAAGAGGTGGAAACACCTCTTCATCTG
>JAVHRG010000270.1:0-6020 GCA_036171535.1 Sulfurospirillum sp.
GGTGGGCATAAAAACCTTCTTGCTATTTTAGCGACTCTTTTAGGGGATACACTCTTTACATGTAAAAAGGTTTGGGAAGCAGAGTTGTTCTTTTACGAAGTGCTTCGTGACCTCTCTTTTGACTCTTTGAAACATACGCCAAAGATAACGTTATGAGTACCTTGAGCATCTCTATTGTCATCATCAATATTGTCTTAGCACTGCTTTTCTCTTTGGGCGCTGCACCGATTTTGGTCTGGATTGAGCGTCGTGTGGCGGGGCTTATTCAAGATCGTTTAGGACCCAATCGTTGTCATATCAACGGTATTCGTTTAGGAGGTCTCATCCAGTCGTTTGCCGACATGCTCAAACTTGTTTTTAAAGAAGATTTTCAAGCCAAAGCCATCAAGGAGAGTTTTTTCTTCTCTCTCGCTCCTGTTATCGTTTTTGCCTCTGCCTTTTTAAGTTTTATGGTCATGCCTTTTGCAGATGATCTTATCATCAACGGTGAGCGTTTCATCATGCAGGGTTTGCCGATGGACTTGGGCATACTGTGGTTTTTAGCGTTTGCGGGGCTGAGTGTTTATGGCATTATGCTTGGCGGTTGGTCCAGTCGCAACAAATACTCTCTTTTAGGTGCGATGCGAGCAGGTGCGCAAGTGATTAGTTACGAAGCCGCGATGGGACTTTCGGTAGTTTCACTGCTTATTACTTATGGTTCAGTTCATTTAGGGGATATCGTTGCATACCAAGGCGAGCTTCTTTTTGGATTTATCCCTGCATGGGGTATCCTTGTTCAACCTCTGGCAGCGCTTATTTTTATTGTCACCGCGTTTGCGGAAGCCAATCGAACGCCATTTGACCTTGCAGAAGGGGAGAGTGAAATTGTTGGAGGGTACCATACCGAATACAGTGCGATGCGATTTGGGCTCTTTTTTGTAGGTGAATATGTCGCGATGAGTGCATCCAGTGCGTTGATCGTGACACTTTTTTTAGGCGGTTATCATCTGCCGTACCTCAATACGCAAACGCTTCAAACATACATGCCTTACATTTTAGGCTTCATGATGCTTGCTCTTCCTCTGGCAAGTTTTTATGCGATGCAATGGATTAAAAAACACAACCGTTGGCATAAAGCGGGCGATATACGAAATCGTGAAAGCGCCTTTTTACAAAAAGGGTTGATTGCCATTAATGTGCTTATCATTGCAGGGCTTGGAGCGTTACTTTTGGTAGGACTAAGCCAAACTTCGACCAATGTTGCAACAGCCGTTATTCAAATTGCAACGTTTGCCTTGAAACTTCTTTTGATGAACTTTGTTTTTGTCTGGGTACGTTGGACGCTTCCTCGTTTTCACTACGATCAGTTGCAAGTGTTGGGATGGAAAGTACTGATGCCTTTGGCGATTTTTAATATCATTGTAACAGCAACCATTGTTGTGATAAAGGGGCTGTAAAATGGGCATTAAAATCGTTACACGCCACGGCAATACGTTTAAAGAGAAACTTTATATCCCTGCCATTTTTGGTGGTATGAAAACAACCCTTTCGCATTTTATTACCAATTTAAGTGATCATCCAAAGATTCAAACCATCAATTACCCCGAAGAGCTACCGCATGACATTAGTGATCGCTATCGTGGGGTGCATCGCCTGACCAAACGAGACGATGGCAGTGTACGTTGTGTAGCGTGTTTTATGTGTGCAACAGCGTGTCCTGCGGAGTGTATTTTTATTGATGCGGAAGAGAGAACAGATGGCGTCGATGAGAAGATGCCTAAGCGTTTTGACATTGACCTCTTAGAGTGTGTCTTTTGCGGCGCATGTGTAGAAGCATGCCCGTGTGATGCGATTCGCATGGACAGTGGTATCTTTAGCTTTATTGGCAAAAAACGCGAAGAGTTTGTTCTGACCAAAGAACAACTTTTAGCCAATGAGGAGAAAAAGCAATGATGGATATTCTCTTTTTACTCCTAAGTTCCTTCGCGATTTTAGGTGCTGTGGGCATGGTGAGTTTTCATCAACCCGTTCACAGTGCGCTCAGTCTTATTTTGACCATTATTGCGCTAGCAGGACTCTTTGCGCTTCTGAGTGCTTCCTTCCTCTTTATGGTACAAATTATCATCTATGCAGGCGCGATTCTCACACTTTTTATTTTTATCATTATGTTCCTCAATGTCAAAGAAGCCAATTTACCGAAAGAACCCAATAAAGCTATGACACTTTTTCTAGGCTCACTTGCACTTTTACCACTTAATTTTTTGATTTTACGTGCCTTTTATAAAATGCCTTTACATGTAAACCCTGTTGCAAGTGATTTTGGTAAAATAAAACCCCTTGGTATGGAGCTTTTTACGCATTGGCTCTTGCCGTTTGAACTGATTTCGATTTTGCTCCTCGTCGCTCTTATTGGTGCGGTTGTTTTGGGTCGAAAGGACGAAGCATGATTGCCCATACACTTTTTGCTTATATTGTGGTTGCGATGATCCTTTTTTCCATCGGTCTTTTAGGGGTGATTAGCCGCAAAAATATCTTTGTCATTTACATGTCCATTGAGTTGATGCTCAATGCGATTAATCTGATGTTTGTCGCTTTGAGTCATTATCATCACGATATGGGTGGGCAAGTGATGGCAATGATGGTGATCGCCATTGCCGCAGCCGAAGCAGGAGTTTTTTTATCGCTGATTGTCGTGTTGTATCGTCGTAAAAAATCTCTGGATTCGGATCTGTTTAGAACCTTGTCGCAAAAGGAGGTTGTATGAGTCTTTTGCTTGCACTAATCGTTCTTGTTCCTTTGCTCTCTTCGGTGCTGATCGGATTTTTATATCTTTATTCCATCACGCAAAAGAGAGTTGCGAACCTTTGGTTTACCATCCCTGCTCTGTTAGCGCCATGTATAAGTTTTGTTTTGGGAGTCGTTTCTTTTCTCTTGGTTGCTAAGGGCGATATTCCGCTCCATTTTCAGCCCTATTTGTGGCTAGGGGTAGGCGGACATAATATCTATATGGGATTTTTAGGCGATAAACTTTCACTCTTTATGGTACTTTTTATTACGTTTGTGGGTTGGTTGATTCATCTTTACGCGACATCGTATATGCGTGAAGATGAGGGCTATGGTAAATTTTTCTTCTACTTCAATCTTTTTCTAAGCTCAATGCTTCTGCTCGTCCTTGCCGATGGTCCTTTGATTATGTTCATTGGCTGGGAAGGGGTAGGGCTTTGTTCGTATTTGCTGATTAGTTTTTACTTTCTGGATAACTCCAATGTCGTTGCGGGCAATAAAGCTTTTATCGTTAACCGAGTAGGGGATCTTGGCTTTTTAATCGGTTTGGCGATTCTCTTTTTTTACTGTGGTGAGGCAGGATTTGATTACGCGAGTATTGCGGAAAAAGTAGTTTTCATGCCGGTGTGGTTGCTTCAAGTCGTAGGTATTGCCCTTTTTATCGGTGCAATGGGCAAGTCTGCACAAATTCCACTCTACGTCTGGTTGCCTGATGCGATGGCTGGTCCAACCCCTGTTTCGGCACTGATTCACGCGGCAACAATGGTGACAGCGGGTGTTTACATGGTAGCACGCTTCTCCTTCTTGTATGAATTAATCCCTCATGTTGGACTTTTTATCGCGTATATTGGTGCCTTTAGTGCCCTTTTTGCAGCAGTCATTGCAACGAAGCAGAGCGATATTAAAAAAATATTGGCATATTCAACGATGTCCCAACTCGGCTATATGTTTATTGCCGTTGGTCTGGGTGCGTATAGCAGTGCACTCTTTCATGTCTTTACCCACGCTTTTTTCAAAGCCCTTCTTTTTATGGGGGCGGGCGCTGTCATCATTGCGTTGCACCATGAACAAAATATCTTTAAAATGGGTGGGATGAAGCGAGTCACACCGGTTGTTTATGTCACCATGTTGATGGCAACATTAGCGATCAGTGGTATTCCGCCTTTTGCTGGATTTTTTAGTAAAGATGAAATTTTATTGACAGCTTTTGCGAGTGGGGAGTATCTTATTTGGGGTATTGCAGTGTGTAGTGCCGTTTTGACTGCTTACTACATGTTCCGACTTTTTTTTGTTGTTTTTGAGGGTAAAAATGCTTTACATGTAAACCATCCCCATGATGTCTCTTGGGTGATGAAAGCCCCTTTAGTTGTATTAGCGTTTGGCTCACTTTTCGCAGGTTTTATGGGTCTACCTTCCCTCTTAGGTGGAAGCCATCTTATCGGGACATGGTTGGGTGAATGGGGAAGTAGAGCTTTACATGTAAGCCATGAAACGGAGTGGATGTTATTGGGTCTCAACATCGCTGTTTCCCTTTTGGGTATAGGTATCGCCTATAAAAAGTTCCGTTTTTATGATCTTTCGAAACACAAAGAGGCGACAAAAGGTATTGTGTACAATAAGTTTTATGTGGATGAACTTTACAATCTGCTTTTTGTACGCTCCCTTCAAAAACTGAGTGAATTTATTGCTATTAATTTGGATGTGAATCTTGTCGATCGTTTCATTATGGGACTTAGCCATGGATTTATTAAATTGGGAAATGTGGTTGGCGTTGTTCAAAATGCCAATGTGCGTTTTTACGCGCTGATCATGATGCTCGGCATTAGTGCGGCATCGTGCTATTTGATCTTTACATTAGGGTAGATGATGAGCATAGGAATTCTTTCAATTATTATTTTTTTACCAATGCTAACTGCTTTACTGTTGATGGTAGTGCCTTTGCATTCTCGCGCTACACGTAATGTTGCTTTTGGCGTATCGCTCTGTATTTTTGCATTGGCACTGTATGTGTATACCCATTTTGACTTGAGCGGTGCCATTCAATTTAAAGAGAGTTATGCGTGGATTAAAAGTTATGGTATCACTTACAGTGTAGGTATAGATGGTTTTTCACTGATTATTTTGATGCTGATTGCAACACTGATTCCTAGTGCGTATCTCCTTTTGTGGAATAATTCTCGCTCCAAAAGTTACTGGATCAATATGCTGTTCATTCAAGCGGGTGTGAGTGGTACACTCTTTTCGCTCGATCTTTTCTTGTTTTACTTCTTTTGGGAAGCAATGTTGTTGCCAGTGTTTATGATTATTGGTCTTTTTGGCTCAGGCAATCGCGTCTTCTCAACGCTCAAAATTACTATTTACACCATCATGGGTTCACTCTTTATGTTTGTGAGCATTCTCTATTTGGGTGTGGCGCATTACTATGAATTTGGGGTGTGGAGTTTTGCACTCTCTGATTTAGCCAATATCACCACGCTCGCACGTGAACAAAAGATACTGCTCTTTTTTGGTTTTATGCTTGCTTTTGCCATTAAAATTCCACTTTTCCCGTTTCATTCATGGTTATTGCAAACCTATTCTAATTCACCAACGGGTGGTGTTTTTTTACTCTCCTCCATCATGGCAAAATTAGGCGTGTATGCGCTAGTACGCTTTATGATGCCACTATTCCCCGATCTATTTGTTGAATTTTCTATCTATTTTGTAGCCCTTGGCATTTTTGGATTGGTCTATTTTGGTATTGCCGCAATCAGTCAGCTTAACATCAAAAAGATGTTTGCTTACTCGTCAGCTTCGCACTTAGGGTTGATTACTGCGGGAGTGTTTGCGCTTAATATTCAAGGCATGATGGGAAGTGCTTTTTTGATCGTAGCCCATGCCATTGCAACGGGTGGACTTTTCTTACTCGTGGGTGTGATGGAGCGACATTTGGGCATTCGCTCCTTAAATGGGTTAGGTGGCATTGCAACCAAAGCGCCTTGGTTTACACTCTTTTTTGCCATTATGCTCTTTTGTACGGTAGGAATCCCAGGAACAAATGGTTTTGTCGCTGAGCTTTTGATCGTGCTGGGCATTTTTCATTACAACCCCTACTTAGGTATGCTATCTGCCCTGACCGTTTTAGTCGCAGCAAGCTATATGTTTTGGGTGTTTCAAAAAGCGGTTTTGGTTAAAAGTGACAATGATGTCTCCAATATGAAAGATTTAAGACTCCATGAGATTCTAGGACTCGCCCCTTTAGCGGTACTGATTCTTGC
>JAVHRG010000270.1:6030-10828 GCA_036171535.1 Sulfurospirillum sp.
TCTTGCGATGGGTGTTTATCCCGATCTGTTTTTATATAAAATCGAGCCAACATTGCAGCACTATCTCATTGATATTTTACATGTAGGAGTGAAGTGATGCATTGGATAGAACTCAGTTATCTTTTACCACTGATCATCATTGTGAGTGGAGCCATCGTATTGATGCTTCTTTCTCCCGTTGAGCGTTTTTCAATGGAGCGTTTTTCACTCTTTACTTTTCTCATTTTGCTTGTGGCATTGAGTGCAGATTTATACTATTTTGGAGATCTCTTTACCGCTTTCCCACTGCAAGATATTTTTTCTAAAATGCTGATTGCCGATAGCTATTCGGTCTATTTTGATGCACTCATTCTCAGTGGTGCACTGGTGACTTCCTTGATTGGAACGCACTATTTTCAAGCAAAGCGTCATTTTAAAAAAGAGTTTTTCTCCCTTTTTCTTTTCTCTGTCTTTGGCATGATGCTTCTCGTTCATGCGAATGAGCTTATAACGGCATTTATTGCACTTGAGATTGCATCACTTTCTCTTTATGTCATGATAGGCTTTCAAAAGATACACGACAAACGTGTGGAAGCCAGTTACCAATATTTGGTGCTTGGCTCTATCTCTGGCGCATTTTTCCTCTTAGGTTCTGTGCTGATTTACGCAGGGCTTGGTACAACCATTTTAGGCGATATTGGAAAAGTGCTCGATGGGTTGATGGGTAAAGATGTTTCACTCATTGTCATTGGTGGCGCATTTATCTTAGTGACATTTTTGTTTAAGATTTCCGCATTCCCTTTTCAAAACTGGACGATTGATGTCTATGATGGCTCGCCTCTACCTGTCACGGCATTTATGGCGGCAACGTTTAAAGTCGCTATTTTTGGCTTTGTGCTTCGCTTAATGTTAATAGACCTTGACCCAATTCGTGAAATGTGGGACACACTCTTTGTGGTGGTTATTTTAGCGACATTGCTTTACGGAACATTTTTAGCCATCATTCAAGAGAGTTTGAAGCGAATGCTTGCCGCTTCGAGCATTGTTCACACAGGCTATCTGCTTATTGCCTTTGTCTCCATCGGCTACGCAGGGGAGAGCGCTTCTTCGTCCATTATTTTCTATCTGGTGGCCTATTTTCTCTCCGCTATGGGTGCATTTGGGCTGATCTCTTACATTGCCGCCGATGAGCATGTGCGTGTAACGTATGAAGACTTTAGAGGCTTTGCGCATGTGCATCCTTATATGGCGGCAATGCTCAGTGTTTTTATGCTTTCCCTTGCAGGTATTCCAAGTACCATCGGATTTGTCGGTAAGTTTTACATCTTTACGGGGGCGATTGAAGCGGGCTATACCTTCTTAGCCGTTTGCGGCATCATCGCCACATTCATTTCTATCTACTACTATTTCAAACTCATTGCACTCATGTACTTTTACCCAGCATGCGAGAAAGAGGGTGCTCAAATTCCAACGCTTAGTGGCATTACGCCTATTACGATTGGTGTGATTGCGATCGCCGTTATTTGGGGAGGAATTGGCAATACCTTTATCGCCTATTTCCCAGGCGTTGACTTCTTAATCGATACAGCGAGACTTTCGTATATGTCGTTGTTTATCAAGTAATTCATTATGGGTTTTCATTGTAAAAACAGCTTTTATGACGTCCTGTTTGTTTTGCTTCATACAGGGCACTATCCGCATTTTTTAGAATGATCTTAGCATCTTGAGTTCCCGTAAAGAGCATTCCACCTAAAGAGATACTCAGCGGATAGCTTTTTTCATTATAGACAAAAGGATCCATAAAGGCATCTTGAACTTTTTGTGCTAAAGCTTTCATATACTGCGTTGCAAATATTTTAGTGTCACCAAGGTCTTCTAAGAGGATAACAAACTCATCACCCCCTAGCCTTGCAATGCTATCGCCTTGGCGTAAAGAATTTTCAAGTCTTCTTGCCATATCTTGAAGCAGTAAATCTCCTACGTCATGCCCCAATTCATCATTGATACGTTTGAAATAATCTAAATCTAAAAAGAAAATAGCACCAAAGGTTTGATAGCGTTTCGCATTAACGATGGCCCGCTCAATTCTATCCATAAGGAGTCTTCTGTTGGGAAGATCGGTCAAAGGGTCGTAAAATGCGAGATGTTCCATCTCTTCTTCGGCGCGTTTACGGTCACTAATATCTTCCTTAATCGCAATAAAATGTGTAATATTTCCATGATCATCGCTGACAGGGGTAATCTGTAATGATTCATAGTACAGTTGCCCATTTTTTCGTTTATTGATAATTTCTCCGTGCCATGGTTGGTTTGAAAGGATGGTGTCCCACATATGCGTATAAAATATTTTTTCTTGCTTTCCTGAACCAACAAGTTCGTGAGGTGTATGACCAAGCGCCTCACCTAAATGATATCCTGTCATCTCTTCAAAGCCTTTGCTTGCCCATTCAATAATGGCGTCTTTATTGGTGATTATCACGGCATTGGTTGTCGCTTCTAAGGCTGTGGATAAAAGCTTCATTTTCTCTGTTAAAGCTTTTTTTTCTCCAATATTTCTAAAGGCAAAAACCATACCGAGTGTTTTTCCTTCATAAACAATACTATTTCCAAAAATTTCCACTGGGATCATACGAGAATCTTTACATGTAAAATATTCTGTGTCACTTTTCCAAGCAATTTGTTCTATTGTCGCCTTATAAATAGGGCATTCTTCGATAGGAATTATATTTCCATTAATGGTCTGTGCATGGAAAAGTCTGTGCGCTTGTTTCCCCACCATCTCTTCTTCGGTATAACCGAGGATAGAGTACGCTTTAGCATTAGCCAGTAAAATAGTGCCATCTAAATTAACAGCATAAACACCTTCATCTAAAGAGTTCAGAATCGTCTCAATCCAATGTTTTCTTTGCTTCATTTCATTAGAAGTCTCTTGCAGTGCAGCTTGTGTTGTCTTAACTTTTTGAATCATAAGATTAAAAGCAGCTATAACTTTTGCTGTTTCCCTGAGGCCTCCTTGAAGTTGAATGGGTTCAAAATAGCCATTACCAAGGTCTATCGTTGATTGTTCTAAGGCGCTTAGTTGTTGCAAGCTACGGTAGAGTGTTAGCCAAAGACCTAGAAAATCTAAAAGAATAATGGCAAATAAAACGCCAAAATGGACCCTAAAATCATTCCATATACGATTGCTAAAGCTTTGGATACTAAGTTCAACCGCAATGGAACCATAGTCAATTCCACCTACCGAAATTGCGATTTGACCATAACTATCAGAAAGCCCAAACAGTGTTTCAAACCATTGTGGGGCATCTTTTTGCTCTTTCGTATCACTGCTTTGAAGTGATTTTCCTGTTGCATCGTAAAATACAATGCTGTGTATATAAGGAGACGTGACATAGCCATTGAGTTGTTGTTGGATGTTTTCATAATCACCAATGACGATTGATTCAGATAGGAAGATAGGAAGCATTTTTAATGTTTGTTCTTTTTGGATCTCTAAATTATGCAGAGCATCTTGTGCATCTTGCTTGGTTAAAACAAATAAGATAAGTCCTCCTGCAAAAAGAAGCGAAAAGCTTATTGCAATAAAGATACGATGGGCAAAAGATAAATGAGCCCATAAAGATATGAAAATTCTTTTCATGGCTTCTTCTTTACGGTTGCATGGGCATAAAAATCACGGTAACTTTGGTATTCTTTAGCAGAAGAGTTTGTAAAACCAAGGGGTGAATCTTGCGTAATGAGTTTAGCAGACGCTTCAAGAATTTTTAACCCTTCTGGGTCATTGTTCATTTGCGCGAAAGCATTTTGAACCGCTTGAACGGCGTCCTTTGGTACGCGAGGATGGGCTGAAATAGGGATATTGAGAAATTTTTCGGATTCCCATAAAATACGATACGTTATATTTTCACGACGAGCATAAGCCTTCATTATTTGACTGTTAACCGCCGCAACCATTACTTTTCCTACTTTGAGTTGTGCCATAATCCCCTCTTGATTGCCTCCCAAAATGGGAATGACTTTGATGCCCTGTCGTTGTAAATAGTCCATAGGCACAGCATATCCAACAAAAGCAGTTAAGGAAGGGAATCCTACTTCCTTGCCAGCAATATCCTGAAGAGCGTATAGTGAAGAGTTGCTTAAGGTGACAATCTGCCCCGTGATCGCTTGGTCTCTTGGGCGTAAAATAACATGATAATTTGCCTCTGCCATTTTGGGGCTAAAGATAGTATTGGAGTAAACAAAATCGTAGATACCTTTTTGGATTGCCAAATTTGACTCAGGAGCAGTACGCGCAACTTTGAGAATCAGAGGAATACCACTTTTGGATGAGACGTAGGTTAAAATAGGGTTCCAATATTGTGCTGTTAATAAAGCACTCCGTTGGGCAAGAACCCCAAACGTATAAGGGGTGTTTTCTGCTGCTATCAAGGAGAATAAACTGAAACAAAATACAATAATCGTAAAACGTTTAAAAAGCATCCGTATGTCCCCTATCCAAGAGGCTCAGATTCATCTTTTACAAATGAATGAACCATTTTACATGTATACAAGCGTAACAATAATTAGCTTAATATTATCAAAATTAAGGGGTCTTTTAATGGAGTAGCGCTTCAAACTCCTCGCGAAATTTTTTAAGATAACTCTGCGCAATAAAAGCCACCGATGGCGCAAAAACGCAGATGGTTTTACCATTGAGCATATCGCATGCATCAAGAATGGTATCGAAGTCTTCTTTGCTTCCTTTTCCCGCCAAGATTTTGGCTAAAACACGATCAACCCAGCCTGTACCTTCACGACACGGCGTGCATTGTCCACAGGA
>JAVHRG010000271.1:0-7815 GCA_036171535.1 Sulfurospirillum sp.
TGGCTATTTCATCATTGCCAATTACTTCAAGTTTGCGTGTAAGATCGCCATCGCCGCTGGAGAGATTATCTGCTCGGTGGATGAGATCATTTAATGGGGTAGAAATATTTCTTCTAATAATAAAGAGTGTTGCGAAAATGCTCACAATCACAAGCACCAACGAAATCAGTAAGAAAGAGCGAATCTGAGACGATACATTCTCATCAATTTTATTTTTAAGTTTATCGACTTCCATTTCAACATTATCGACATAGATGCCTGTTCCCATCATCCAATTATACGGCTCAAAAGGTATGGCATACGCAAATTTTTGAAAAGGTTGACCGTCTTTAACTTTGGGGAAAAAGTACTTGATAAGTCCTCCACCTTTTTTAGCAAGTTCGATCATATCTTTCACAAAAAAGACACCATTGCTATCTTTAAGCGAGCTCAGGTTTTTTCCTTTTACGGATTTATTGGTGGGAAGTAAAACATTGGTACCATCGGCTTCATAGATAAAAATATAGCCACTTTTATCATCAAAGAAACGTAGAGCATCAAATTGTGCAGCAATCTCTTCTTTGATTTTTTCATCTGATGAACCTTTGGCTTTTTCAGCCTTGTAAATGGCATTTGCAGTTTGCTGCATCATCCCCATAATTGTTTTAAGTTCACTGGCATAAAAATTATAGGCATTTTCTTCATACGTTGTTACAAACATTGTTGCATTGCTTTTTGTATTACTATACGAAATACCTATAAGGCTACTCCCTAAAACAAGCAATGATACGAGAAGCCCAATTAAAATTCTCGTTGAAATTTTCATATATATCCTTTCAAATTTACTTTTATACTCACTTAGCACTTCGATCTAACCGAATGACAAAATGCTGACTTTTTTATACTATTCAATTAAAACTGAAATATGACTTTTATGATTAGTCTTTGCAAAGTTTTGAGGATAAGCATGTGTTATAAATCCTCATATGAGAATATATTTAAACGCGTAAAGCTTATAGAGCATCTGTTTACAACAATGCAAACATTGAGGACGAAGGAAATTTATGTATTGAAAAAAGAATGATGGGGGTAAAAATTTTACCCCTCTTTGTGGTTATTCTCGCCGATTGGATTACCGCTTTCTACCATTGCATTGAGACTTTTTTTCAATTTTTGTAACATGCGATTGACATGAATGAGGTTTTCTGCGGATTGAATCGCGATGTCTTCCGTGGCGTTGACATTTTTATCGAATGTTTTCTTGTCATGCTCATCAATGCCCATATCTTCAATGACATCTTCGACGTCTTCGGCAAGCTGTTGAAGTTGAGAGACGGCATTTTCCGCTTTTTTGAGTGCATCTTCGGAATCTTTCATGGCGAGATTGACTTTATGGACAAAAAGGGAAATGTGTGAAGAAGCTTCTTGCAATTCATCTTCGCTGTTCGAGGAGAGTGTGACAGGCTGAGTTGAAAACTTACTGACATCACCGTGTGCTAGCTCTTTGGCTTTTTGTACAAACCCTTCTAAATGTTCGATAATCTCTTTGGTCATCACAAACGCATAAACGATGATGATAAGCCCTATAATAAGAGCGATGTACTGAAATTTGAGGAACATATCGTTTTTGGCTTCACTGTGATCGGTGTAAAGCCAAACTGCATCATCCATGGCGTTAAGAAGCTGAACATTTTTTTCATAGACAAACGCCATATGCTTGTTGATTTCACTCTCTACGGCAATGAGATGATCTAAATAAACACTGTACTCTTCCCAGTAAGCGTTGGTCTCTTTGACAATAGCATACACTTCAGGAGAATTTTTGACCGCAGGGTCATCTAAAAAGCTCTTAATCGTTTTATTATAAAGGGTCTTGGCATCCGCATAAATCAGTAAATCTTGCGCATTTGACGTGCGTAAGTAACGGTTGACATAAAGTCCCATACGTTGGGAAAGCATTCTCTGGCGACCTGAAAGGTCAATGTGAATATTGCTCAGATTGGCGACGACCATGTGCTGAACAACGTTATCGGAAAGGACGAGGAGTTTTTCAATGCGAGGCGTGAGGACTTCCATATCGGGGCGTACCTCTTCAATGCCTGTTTTAAGGGCTTCTACTTCCGAGCGAAAGGGAAGCCATAGGCTCATGACCTCTTCCAGTTTGGCTTTAATGCGCTCATTTTGAGGAGCGTAAATGCCTTTACTATCATTGCCATACAAAAGGTCTTTGAGGCTACTTTCAAAAAGACCGACGGCGGTATTGAGCTCACGAAAGTCATTGGTATGACGATGTACGATGAAAAAAGTCTCTTTGCTAATTTTTTGCGAAAGCATACGCTGTTTGCCCGCAATATTGATGATGTAGGAGTCTTTTTTGCTCATCTGGTTCATCATCATGGTGAGTGAAATGATGAAAATAATCACAAAAGAGAGCAGTCCACCTGCAAGTTTCATTTTGGTGCTAATGGTTGTTGGTTTAATCATAATGTCCTACTCATAAATCTCTTTTAATTCTTGAATATTCAAGATTACAACACTGTTTTTTTCAATTTCTATCGTTTCATTACGGGTGAGTTTGTTTAAAATACGGGAAAGTGTCTCTGGCTGAATATGCAACATATAGGCAATTTCATGTTTTTTTAGGCGGTTAAACGTGTCAAGCTCATTGACAAGCATGTGCGCCACTTTTGCCGTTCCATCAAACACAACATCACGGCTAATGATACATTGCATCTGCTGAATCATCTTAAACGACTCTTCCAAAATCTTTGTCATCAAACGGTGATTGGTATAGATCATCTCACGAAAGGGCTCACTCTGAATGGAAAGCACCATACTGTCTTCCAAAAACTCAGCGTTCGCGTAACAGCTGATAAAAAAGCTGTCAATCAGCTTGGAGACATTGAAAATGAGCGAATTGGAGTAGAGTTTGTAGAGGAAGATTTCATTGTCGAAACGATCCACTTTATAAAATTTAACCGAACCGTTGATGATGTAATAGATCGAATCTTTGGTATCTTTTTCATAAAAAAGCACGTCACCTGCTTTGTGATGACGTACACTGCAAAAAGAGGCGATTTTCTCGATGTCTTCATGTTCTAGCGCATCGAACAGTGGCAATGAAGCGATCAGAGATAAAGAATCATTTGCCATTGCACTCTCTTTAAAATAATTTATTTAGTAAATGTAGCATTTTCAACAATAATTTTATAAAAATAACCCGAGCCAAAGTCCTTATCAACCGTAACAACACCCGTAGCAGTTACAATATCTCCCACTTTTGGGAGTTCTTTTGACGTAAAGACAATGCGCCCTACTTCACTTCCCTCACCCGTTCCATCTTGAATATGAATCCAGTTGCGTGAAATAATGTTCTGCGAAGCTTTGACAACCTTACCACGAATTGTAATTGTTTTGTCTTTCAAACTAGCGCGTTTTTCCCATGCCTCTTTGACGCTCATTGTATCCTTTTGTTTGTAAGGAGACTCTTTCACTTGCTCACTAATGAGCGCAAGATTGCCAGCTTCTGGTACTTTAGTGCGGTACTGAAGGTTTGAAGCAAACACAATCTCATCAAAGGTACGGTTTAAGGATTTACTCTCAAAGTTTTTAGCACGTAATTCCTCGGTAAAACGAACCTCTGTTCCTTTTTCAACCTTCGTTCCCTCAACAGCGACCCAGTATTTTTTCTTGGTATCGTCAATCTGCATATAGGTGTAACCACCCCCATCGAGCGTATCGACCACTGTGCCTTCATATACATCGCCCGCATGAAGGGCTAGCGCACAGGTCAAAGCCGCTATCGTTAAACATACTTTCTTCATTTTTCTTCCTTTAAAAATCTATTTTTATACGACATTATAATCAAACCTGCGACCACGCCACTACATACATAAACCCAAAGTGGAATTGGCTCAGGATCGCCCGTAGCGTAGGAGTGCATGCCTGCAAGGTAAAAGTTCACGCCAAAGTACGTCATCAAGATGGACGCAAAGCCTAAGAGTGAAAGCACGGCAAAGAGATAGTGTGAATAAAACCGTGGCACAAGCCTTACATGTAAAATGATGGTATACACCAAAATAGAGATGTACGCCCATGTCTCTTTTGGGTCCCAACCCCAATAACGACCCCACGACTCATTCGCCCAAATACCGCCTAAAAAATTACCGATGACCAGAAGGCTCAGCCCTAAAATAAGGGTAATTTCATTGATCGAGGTGAGGTGTTTAATCGTTGCTATTGTTTGGGTGGAGCGTTTACATGTAAAGAGGATGAGCGTAAAAAATCCCAGCGCACAGCCGAGCGCTAAAAAACCATAACTGGCGGTAATGATGGAGACATGCACCGAAAGCCAAAACGATTTTAAAACAGGAACAAGATTGGTGATCTCTGGGTCAATGTGCCCCAAATGCGCCACAAACATAAAGATGCCCGCCATCATCACCGAGCCAGAAAGGGCAAAGAGCGAACGGCGTAAAAAAAGCATGCAAAAGAGCAAACACGACCACGCGATGTAAACGATGGACTCATACGTATCGCTCAGCGGTGCGTGACCACTGACGTACCAGCGCAAAGCTAATCCACAGGTGTGCACCACAAACAGCGTTGCGACGATAAAAAACAGAGGTCGACTTAGTTTACATGTAAAGGCATTAGGAGCAAAAACATGCCCAAATGCAACGCCTAAAAGCACCAAACCCAAAAGCACATACGCCAAGGTTAAACGCTCAAAAATCATCAGTTTATTGAAGAGTATCTCCACTTTGATGTGCGTGGGTGAAGGCATAATATCAGCACCATATTTGCTTTGAAACTGCGAAAAGGTCTTTACATGTAAAAGTGCTTTGGCGTAATTTCGCTCAAACAGTGCTTCAACAAAAGCGGTGGAACTCTCTTGTAGTTTTTCTGCCTCTTCGCCTTGAAGTTGTGCAAACATCTGCTCGAAGGCAAGCCATGTGTGGTTCGCATCATTGGGCAGTGGGAAGATTTTAAAGAGGACTCCTTGGTAGAGCATAAACGCAATGCTCAAACGCTCATCGACTTTGATAAGATCGTTTTCAAACGTTCCACGCTGACTTGGTTTCATCGCGAGGGCTTTTTGAAGTTCAGCGTCTAATTTGTAACGATGTCCGTCGAAAAAGTCTTCAAAGGATGCTAGTTTTTGCTCTTTCGCAATACCGATAAAATCCCTAAGTCGTGGTGTTTTGGTCTGAATCATCGGCAGTGTTTTCCACAAAGTGGGATGGGAAAGCATTCCAAGCATTACTTGCATCGCATCCATATCGTACAGGCTACTTTTACCACTGAGTTTATAAAGCACCTCTTGGCTGAGTGTATCAAAAGGCTTCATCCGCCCCATGCGCGATTGCACGACGAGTTTACCAAACGCGTCACTTACCGCTTTGCTTTGAGCCTGATGCTCCTGCAAATAGTTTTGAACATAGTCACTCTCACACCATAAAGGCGTTTGAATCAAAAGAGCAAGAAGCACGAGAAGTGAACTGCTTTTGACCTCAGCAATAAGTTTTCGAAAACGTGATTTGGAATCAAGAAGATTGAGGATAAGCCCTAAAAAAAGCAGGGCATAGCCCACATACGTTACCTCAACACCAGGGTCTTTGGTGACGGAGAGAATCGTGCCTTTTTCATCGGGATCGTAAAACGTTTGAAAAAATTTATATCCTTTGTACGTCAATGTATGGTTCATAAAAATCTGAGCATCCAGTGTTGTGTTGCCATCTCGCACTTGAACATCGCTGGTATAGGCCGAAGGGGAGCGACTACCATAGTAACGCTCTAACTCAAAATGGTTGAGATGCAGGGCAAAAGGAAGGGTAATTTCTACATTATTACCGTTGGAGAAGATGACGTTAGTGCTTGATCCTTCGCGTATTTTCATCACGCCATCCACACCCAAAAAATGGGTCAGTCCTGCACCGATTAAGATGAGAATAAACGCGGCATGGAAGGTAAATTTACTTACATGTAAAATCATTTTTGTTCTGTAAAGTACGATGGAAAGATTGAGCGCGCCTAGAGTTAAAAATGCTTCGTACCAAATGGCATTATAAACATAATGACGCGCTACAGCTGTGCCAAAATCATTTTCGACAAAGGTTGCTATCGCGGCACCTACGGCTAAAATGAAAAGTAAAAATAGTGTCGTTTTGTAGGAGCCGAAAACTTTGAGCAACACGTTTGTCCTTGGAAAAGAGAGTGTGACACACTAAAAGTGCCTTTGGAAGTTTTAGTATATCACAAGGCAAGAGAGAGATGTATCTCTCTCTTGTTTAGAAATTACTTCTTGTTTTTATCGAAGTAAGAAGATTTGCTATCGATCGCTGGATCAAGAGTGATCGAATTTGGAGCAAGTCTGCCTTTTGCAAGAGCCTCTTTTTTCCACTCTTTCTCTAGTGTTTCTTTAAATTTCAACTTCTCAGCAATGAGGGAAGGCATATCGACTTTTGCAAGTTTCTGAGCTTTCTCTTTCGTGTCAAACTCAGGAGCTACGAAATCCATAACACCATGTTTTGCAAGAACACTTACCAATTTGATACGTGCTTGTTGTGCTTGGTCATTTGCTGATCCTAAAAGTCTTAGAACCTCTTCAGGAGCATGGAAGAATGCACCATGACCTGCAATGGCCATATCGCCTCTCCATTGTGCATGACGAACAAGTGTACGAATCTCTTTAAGTTCAGTATCACTTGCACCCGCTTCAATCGCACGACCTATTTCAATGTGCGCTTTACCAATGTTATCAAACGCGATGTCCATCATAAAGTCTTTTCTCTCGACTTTTTGTTGAACGATGCCTCTGAGTTTATCTTCGCTCTCTCTGTGGCAGTTCATACAACTTTTATCCATGTTTTTAAGTGGATTTCCAATGTTGTGATCAGAATATTTAACAGCACCTTCTTGCGTATAAGGCATGTGACAATCAGCACATGAAACACCTTTTTGTCCATGAATTCCTGTTCTCCAAAGCTCCCAATCAGGGTGTTGCGCTTTGATCATAGGTGTTTTAGAAATACTGTTTGTCCAGTCAGAGAAGTTAATATCATCATAATATTTCTCCATACCTTCGACGGTAAGGCCATTTTTATACGGAAGCGTAACAACCATAGCTGTTTTTGCATCACCTTTCGTATCTTTCCAATCTGTTTTTTGGAAGTAATACTCTACGTGACATTGAGCACATACTAAGGATCGTTTCTCTTGATGAGTAGACTCTTCAAAACTTTTAAGACCTGCAGCGGCTAGACCACGATTTAAGTGAGGAACACGAACGCTTAACTGCGCTGTTTTATCATCGTGACAGGTAGCACAACCAATAGGGTTAACGACTTGAGAACCGTATTTTGCCCATTTGCCTGTAAAGTATTCTAATTCACCATCTTGTTCGATCAAACGAGGAACATCTGGAGATTTACATGTCCAACATGCTGTTGGTAAAGGACCTGTTTTAGCGTCTGTTGGAGCGCCCGTTCTAAGTGAATTAACGTTATCTTGGATTGCATACGCATGTCCACGTGGGGCATTGTAATCTTTTGAGAAAGGGTACCCTGCCCAAGCAACCGCAAGGTATGGTTTTTTAGCAAGCATATCTACAAGCTCGTCACCCTCTTTGGTTTTTTTCCAAGAATCAAACTGCCTTGGATAGTATTTTGCCCATTCTTCACTTTTTTCTTTACCAGCGATGCCTGCTTCACTTGGAGCTTTAGCAAGTTCAACTCTTTGTTTCTCTTTTTCCGTTATATTGCCAGCCAGTAATGCCATCGCGCCGATAGCGACCAATGAGCCAACAAGTAACACTTTAAACTTCATCATCATTTC
>JAVHRG010000271.1:7915-10785 GCA_036171535.1 Sulfurospirillum sp.
CTATTGAACTTCTTTAACGCCAAGATTATTTGGCGTAGTCGTCAAACCTCTGACTTTACCATGCGGTACGCCTTTATGACACTCCCAACAACGTCTGCCCGTTGCTACGCTTGGATCGTCATAATTGTGATTTGCATCGGCATTTTTAACCATTTGAGAGGTTAAACTCGCATGACACGAAATACAATTCTCCTGAACTCTCTTCGCTCCATCGTCACTGATTTTAATGGCATTTTTGTACGTATTGAACGTAAAAGCAACACTATGGTTATACCCATCACGTGCTTTTGCGATGTACTTATTGACCATGTTATCCCGTGGAAGGTGACAATCGATGCACCCAGCCCTTTGGGCATGTGAACTGTGTTGCCATGTTGCGTATTGCGTATTCATGACGTGACAGTTGATACAAGCTTTTGGATCATGGGAGAGATACGACAGCGCTTTGGATGCATGTACCATATAGGCAAAGAAGCCTATGGCAATGGCAAAAACCAAGAGTGCCGTGTACTTTAGGAAATTACTACTTTTCACATTTCCTCCTTCATAGATGCCTTACGAAACCAACTTCGCATAAGAAATCTAATGTTCTGTGTTCTTTTACATGTAAAGGAACAACGCCAACTTTGAACCAAGACTCACAACCTCCTATTTTTATTAATATATCTTTAATAAAATAATCTATTGAAAGCTTTAGGGTATTGTATAAAGAAAGGCAAGAAAAAACCTTGACCTATGTCAAGTACGTGTGCAAAAAGTTAGAGGACTTCTTCTAATTTCTGAGTCTCTAGTACGCGAATGTGATGCTGCTCATCAAGCTCAATAAGTCCTGAAGATTTGAATTTAGAAAGGGTGCGGGAGAGTGTTTCGGGAGTCAGGTTAAGGATGGAGGCCACTTGAGTATTTTTAAGTGTTTTAAAGAGTTCGCCATTTTCCAAGATGAACTTTGCCACTTTGGCATCGGCGGTTAAGATCACCTCTTTTTGGATGACATCAATGAGGATTTTATGCTTTGCAATGAGAGATTTGATGATTTCAAATGAAATATCAGGATTTTTAAAAAAGTCGTGTTCCAATGCTTTATAGTCAATGCGTAACACTTCACTGTCACTCATAAACTCCGCCGTTGCAGGGTAAGGAATGTTCTCAAAATTTGCCAATTCTGCCACTAAACCACCTGGATAAAACTGGTGCAAAAAAATCTGCTGACCTTTATGGTTGGTTTTGTAAACTTTAAGCGTGCCTTGAAGCAAGACATACAGATAGATAGGTTCGTCGCCTTCGTAAAACAAAATCTCTTTGGCTTGGAATTTTTTGATAAGTGAAATCTTCTTAAGCTTTTCAAGTTGCTCGTCATTCAGCTTTGAAAAACAGGAAACATTTCGAATACGATCCATAATAAAAACCTTTTTGAATAAATGTAGACTATCCTAACTTAAGCATGATTAGAACTTTCTTTAAAGTAGAAATATTTTTTTTGATTCGAGGATGACATTTCGATCACATGGGGAAGAGAGGAGAAAAAAGCTTCGCTATAAATTAGATAACGCTTATAATACTTTTTGCTGCTAACATAGAAAGTAAGATTTTTAATGCAAAAATTAATTTTTCACCATTTATTTTATTTCTTAATTTGGATCCACTATAAGAGCCTAAAATTGAGCCGATAATCATGCTAATGATAATACTAATGTAGTCGTAAAAAACAAATCCAAAATAGATAAAAACGATAATTTTTAAGATGTGAGTCATGCTCATAAGAATCGCAGATGTTGCAACTACTTTATCTTTGTCTTTGAACTCTTTCAGTAATTTGACCATTGCAAGTTGTCCCGTTGTACCCACAACAACCGATAATCCTGTTTGAAAGAAGCCAATGACATAATAGTTTTCATATTTTGTTATTTTGTTATTGAAACTTCGTGACCACAATGACAATAAAATATAGATCCCTATAAACAATGGTATGTACGTAAGCGATATGATTTTTAAGAAACACACAAATATCCCAACGCCAACCAAAGAACCTATTAAAAATTTTGGCACTACTTGAAATTGTATATCTTTGTATCCAAAATAAGCTCTTGATAAGTTACTTGTAATTTGATTTAACCCATGGATAGGGATAAGATCATTAACAGGTAAAAAAGATGGGAGTATAGCAATGAGTAATAAGCCGCCCCCTACACCAATAATCCCTGTTATAACCGACGTACAAAAACTAATACATCCCAAAATTAATTCATCCATTACATAATGTTCCTTCAATTTTAGAAATAAATGACATCGCTTGTAAGAACTCTTTATACACTATTTTTAGGATGGATTCCTCTTGAATTTCATTGTTATACTTTTTTAATTTCATGTTTATGTAAACTGTTGAAGCTTATTATTAAGATTTTCAGCCAAACGAGAAAGGTGATCCGCTGCGGCTGCGATCTCTTCCACGCTTCTGGCATTTTGAGATGTAATGGTGTTGATATTGGAAACCATATTGACAATTTTATCGGTATCTTGCGAAATTTTTCGCGAGTTTTGTGCACTTGCAGTAACCGCACTGACACTTTCATCCATCACGTGTGTTGTCCCCAAAATCGTTGTTTCAACACCACTGGAAACGCTCGAGAGTCTTTCAATATTTTTAGCATTTCTGCCCATCTGCTCTGAAGAGTCTACGATAGATTGAACAATGACATTGATGGTTGCATTGATTTCCGTAAGTGAACTTTGGGTGCGCTCAGCGAGCTTTCGTACTTCATCGGCAACAACCGCAAAGCCACGACCATGTTCTCCCGCACGTGCTGCTTCAATGGCGGCATTAAGGGCAAGAAGATTGGTTTGATCGGCAATATCAGAGATCACGATTAAGA
>JAVHRG010000272.1:0-2077 GCA_036171535.1 Sulfurospirillum sp.
CACTATGTGCGTCATCGAAGTCTGAGTGATGTTTTCTCCTACTTTAATGAATCCCCTGAACTGTTGGAGTATTTCCCATCCACGTTTGTCTATCACTATGCCCCTAATGCTCAGCCTTCAAGGATTGAACGTGTCTTTTAAACTCAATCTCTTACTGCTGGATTACGCCATTCGCTCGCTCCTTCGTCGTGCAGGAAAAAGCTTTTTCATCTTTTTGATCTTAAGTCTGCTCATCTTCTTACTCTCTTCGGTGTTGATGATTGCCGATGCCATTAAACTGGAACTGAACACAACCCTTAAAACCTTACCACAGATTACGTTGCAACGCTTTGTTGCAGGGAAACAGAGTGATGTACCCATCAGTCGTGTGGATGCCCTTTTGGATATTGAAGGCATCAATGCTATCACACCTCGCATTTGGGGGTATTACTACTTTAAACCCGCAGGTGTGAATTTCTCGGTGGTTGGTATTGATGCGTATGAAGAGCAATATTCCCAAACACTTTCGAAACTCACACAGCAGTTTGATCTGAAACTACTGGAGAGCAAACATGCGATGATCATCGGGGTTGGGGTAAAGAAAGTCTTGAGCGAGAATTACTACACCGACTTTTTTAACTTTGTCACCAGTGAGGGAAAATGGCAACGTGTTTCCATCGCAGGTGTTTTTAATTCAGACCTTGCCTTAGAATCCAATGATCTTATCCTTGTGCCTAAAAAGCTTGCGTACGCCATTTTTGGTATGGATGAGAACAAAGCCACCGACATTGTGGTTAAAGTGGCCAATGTCAAAGAAATCCCCACCATTGTGCAAAAAATCACAGAACGCTTCCCTGATCTACGGGCTATCACCCAAGATGATATTAGAGTCAGTTATCAGAATATTTTTGATTATAAAAGTGGTTTCTTCCTCTCCCTCTTTAGTGTCTGTGCCTTTGCCTTTTTTATCATTATCTACGATAAAACCAGTGGGTTAAGTTCGGAAGAGAAAAAGGAAATCGGCATTTTGAAAGCCATTGGCTGGAGCAGTGATGATATTTTAAAAGAGAAGTTTTACGAGAGCTTCATTATGTCCTTAGGCGCTTTTTTAGTCGGTATCTCTTCATCACTCTTTTACGTCTATGGCATGCAAGCACCCCTGTTACGCAATGTCTTTATGGGTTACTCCGAACTCAAACCTTCGTTTGTGCTTCCCTTTAGTGTGGATAGCTCGATGTTCGTTTTACTCTTTTTACTTTCTGTCCCTATTTACATTGCAGCCACACTGATTCCCGCATGGCGAGCTTCGAGCTTAGATGCTGAGGAGGTGATGCGATGATCGTGCTTGAAGCGGTGAGTAAAAGCTTTATTCAAGGCGATGAGCATATTCATGCCCTTACCAATATCTCTTTACATGTAAAGCGTGGGGAGTGTGTGGTACTGAAAGGATCCAGTGGTAGTGGTAAGAGCACACTGCTCTCTTTAATCGCAGGACTGATGCAACCCAGTCAGGGTGAAGTGCGTGTGGATGGAAAAGAGATTTCCAAACTCCCTGAGCATTTTAGTGCCGCTCTTCGACGGCAGAAAATGGGGTTTATCTTCCAAAAGTACCACCTCATAGCCCATCTCAGTGTTCTTGAGAATGTTATGACACCTTTGATTCCTGAGAATCTTCCGCTTTTGGTGTTAGAGCGGAAAGCTAAAGCCGTGATGGAGCAGTGTGGCATAGCGCATAAAGCAAAGATGCGGGTCAATCGCCTCTCAGGAGGAGAGCAACAGCGTGTCGCCATTGCACGTGCTCTGATTAACGATCCATTGATCGTCCTAGCCGATGAACCCACGGCCAATCTGGATGAGCGACTTTCACGTGCTCTCATTGATGAGCTTGCTATCCTGAAAGAAAAAGGGGTGACCTTGCTCATTGCAACCCATGATCCACTCTTTTTTGATCTGGGGTTTGTGGATAAGATCATTGAAATACATAATGGCGAGCTTATCGTATGAGTTTAACCCCTGAGATTATCTCACTGCTTATTTTGGATGCCATTTTTCTCTTCTTTGGTGTGATTGCCTTGGTGATTGGCTTTCGTATTGCATT
>JAVHRG010000273.1:0-2071 GCA_036171535.1 Sulfurospirillum sp.
TTTGAGTTTCACATTCATGCCTTCGCCTCCTCCATGAGTTGGAGGTACATCTCACCCACTTCGCCGACAATAATCGTCTCGTTGTTTAGTTTAAACGGCGGAATCACCAAGGGCTTGCTCACAGGACTTGCAAGCGCGTTGCCATTGTAGTCAAACTGTCCATTATGACACGGACAGATAAAGCGTTTAAGCGTCGCATCATACTTTGGTACACAGCCTAAATGGGTGCAAATCCCCACCATTAAGGTGTAATAATAATCGCCAATGTGAATGTCTCGCTTTTTATCTAACACCATTGAAGCATCTTTTTTGAGGATAAAAAGCGGTTTTTTCTGCCACATAAAATAGGAAATTTCATTCAGCGGTAACGCGTTCGTATCGATGAAAGTCGCCGCATCCAGTCGCGCTTTTTTGGGTGGTTCTAAAGTTTGGAAGATCGTACCGATACTAAAATACATACCCGTTCCTGCCAATGCTAAGAGCGAGTAATTCACCACTCTTCGGTTTCTATCCATTCCCATATTCCTTTATGCCCCACTTTGCGTGTGACTATTTTACCAAAAACTTTCATCAATAGAGGTTTGAGAAGGATTACATGTAAAGATGGATTGGGGTATAATTGCATATAAATTAAGGAATAAAAATGAAATTTGAAATAGAAGATGACTTCATAGAGTTATTTAAACTTCTCAAAGTTACGGGAGTTGCGGACAGTGGCGCGCAGGCTAAGATGCTCATCGAAGAAGAACACGTGAAACGAAACGGCGAAATAGAGCTTAGAAAACGCGCTAAAATTGTTGCAGGTGAGACCATTTCCGTCAACGATGAAGTGATCGAAGTAGAAGCGTCTCAAAAGTAAGGCATTAAGCGTTTAGCTCAAAAAGTTGTCCCTCTAATTTAGTTTGTAGTATAGTACCTGCTTCGTTTTAGACACTACTATGCACCCTCAAAAACCAACCGTTTTCACATAAACGTTTTTTGTCGCTACTGCATCAATGAAGGATTACTAAACTATGTTAACGTTGAATATGACAAAGCGCATTGTCGTTTTTATTTTAGGGCAATTCATCATGGCGTTAGGTGTTACATTATCGGTTAAGGCCAATTTAGGTGTTTCACCTATTTCGTGTGTACCGTATGTATACAGCTTAACGATGCCACTCAGTTTGGGTGAATTGACTATTGTGTTAAACCTTGTTTTTATTGCTATGCAAATGGCGGTTCTGCGTAAAAACTACCAATGGACACAGCTTGTTCAACTCCCTTCCGTGATCATTTTTGGGTACTGCATTGATATTACGATGCATCTGCTCTCCACGTTGAACCCGACGTCTTATGTCGCACAAGTTTTTTGGTGTTTAGTGGCGTGCAGTGTGTTGGCATTTGGCATCTTTTTACTCTTAAAAACACGCTTGACCTATTTGCCACTCGATGGTTTGGCAGTTGCTATTTCGCACACCTACCACAAAGAGTTTGGTAAAGTCAAAATCAGCCTAGACAGTTCGATGGTCATCATAGGTGTCATCAGCTCTTTTACCTTTTTACAGCGTTTAGAAGGTATACGCGAAGGCAGCGTTGTTGCGGCATTGCTCGTCGGAGCGTTGATTAAATTTTACAGTACCAAATTAGTGATTGTCGAGCAATGGTTGGGGACATACACCGCTGTTCAAACACAAAGCACGCAAGAAGCGGCGAGCATCAACGCGTTGGTGATTACGATTTCAAGAGAATACGGCAGTGGCGGACATGAGATTGGGCAGTTTATTGCCAAAGAGCTTGGAATTCCTTTTTACGATAAAGAGCTCATTGAACTCACAGCAGAAAAGACGGGTTACACGGCTGAATATATTCAAGCCAACGAACAGCATTTAGCCAATGAATTGTTGTATGAACTCTACGAGCAAAACTACGCGTACGTGGATAACCAACTCCCGCCTGCCGATGTTTTATTTATGGTGCAAAGTAAGATTATCCGCGATATTTGTGCCAAAGGTGCATGTGTGATTGTCGGACGTTGTGCCAATTTTATCTTAAAAGACAACCCAAATTGTTTCAATGTTTTCATTCATGC
>JAVHRG010000274.1:0-2069 GCA_036171535.1 Sulfurospirillum sp.
CTCATTTATATCAAAGATTTGAAGTCACCTGCTGCCAATATTCTCAAACAAGATGCGCTTTCCATTGGCGCGGATCTTGCCGTGCCCAAAGACACCATTACGTGTAAAGCCCCTTTGGTGGATGCTGTTTTAATTGCGAATGATAAGCAGCTCAAAGAGTTGGCGCACAAAGAGAAAATTCAACCTTTTGGTTTAAAAGAGGTTGCTCAAAAATTGAGTGAGTTTACCTTTACATGTAAAGATGATTTTAGTGTGATGGGAATCATCAACACCAATGAAGACAGCTTTTTTCAAGGCAGTCGTTTTAAAGATGAAGCAGCACTCAAACACATTGAAACCATGATAGAAGCAGGTGCGACTATCATTGATTTAGGCGGTGTTTCGAGTCGTCCTGGAAGCCTTGGTGTCAGTGAGCAAGAAGAACTCTCACGTGTGAAGCCTATCATTGATCTTATTTACGAGCATAGGCTTTTTGAAAAGGCGCAGTTTTCACTTGACAGTTATTCGCCTTTGTGTTTAGAGTATGCTCTGACGCATGGTTTTAGTATTGTCAATGACATTACAGCGCTTGCGAATGATGATGTTGCCCGTGTTGCAGCAAAATACGATGCAACAGTTGTTTTAATGCACATGCAAGGTGATCCAAAAAGTATGCAACATAAGCCTGTCTATGATAATGTTGTTTTGGAAGTCGATGCTTTTTTTGAAGAACGTATTGCAAAAGCACTCCAATTTGGCATTAAAAAAATTGTTCTTGATGTGGGTATTGGATTTGGGAAAAATTTAGAGCATAACTTGCAACTTCTCAAACACCATGAACACTTTTTACATTTTGGCTATCCACTCCTTGTAGGGGCAAGCCGAAAATCGATGATCGACAAAATTATACCCACACCGATTAATGAGCGTTTACCAGGAACTCTTGCGCTTCATCTTAAAGCGTACGAACATGGTGCAAGCATTATACGTGCCCATGACGTGAAAGCACATACACAAGCGCTCAGCGTGCTTCAGGCATTAAATCAAACAACTATTTAGGAATCTTTTTTGGAAAAAATACTTAGCCTTTTAACACGTATTAGTGAGCTTTACGCCATACCGCAGTGGATTGTCAACAGCGGTGCCATTGCCATTTGTATCATTTTAGTTGCCTTCCCTTTTGTAGCTCGTTATTTAATGCGCCCAAAATACTTTAAATTTCGCGAACTTATTTTATTTAAAGTGCTTTGGCGTTGGAAATATAAAAAAGGTGATGTTATAGGACTTTGGTGCTATTGCCCTAAATGTCAAAATATGCTCATGGTTGATGATGAAAACTGTCGCTCTGAAGAGACGTTACAACATAAAATTACCTATTTTGTATGCCATGAATGCGGTGGTAATGAACTTGGACGCGTTATTGGAGGCGACAGACGCTATATTTTAAGTTTGGTTAAACGTGATATTTGGCGTCATATTCGTGATGGAAGTTACAACGAAGTTTCTTCTGCAACCAAAGGGGCGCTAGAGCTTTATTCACAATTTGAAGAAGCGAATGACTCAGAAAATGAAGCCATATCTATCGGTTCAGAGGAAAATAGTGCGTTGGCTAGTAGTGAAACAAACGATTCAAGCGATTTACAGGAGAGTGTAGAAGATCTTTCGCAAAAGACTGAAGAGCCTGTAAAAGAACCTTTACATGTAAACGAGACTGAGGTCATTGAAACAACGACACTAGCGCAAGAAGAGCCGCCTTTTGTTCAAGCGTCTCATGAAGCGGATAAAACTGAGGAGATCAAAAAAGATGGAATTTGAGTTTTATTATTACGCTATTTTTCTTGCGACAGGTGTTATTGCAGGTTTTATTGACGCCATTGCAGGAGGAGGCGGTATTATTACGATTCCAGTACTTTTAGCTTCGGGCATGCCTCCACATATTGCACTAGCAACCAATAAACTTCAAGGTACATTTGGTAGCGGAATGGCTTCGATCAATTTTATCCGCAAAGGGTTTATCACATGGTCTGAAGTTTTTATCGGTGTTATTTACACCTTTATTGGTGCAGCACTGGGAACGTATGCGATTTTGT
>JAVHRG010000275.1:0-10683 GCA_036171535.1 Sulfurospirillum sp.
GGTCGGGGCGAAAGGATTCGAACCTTCGACCCCCTGGTCCCAAACCAGGTGCGCTGACCAGACTGCGCTACGCCCCGACATTTAAAAAAACCTATTGGTCTTTTTAAGGCTGAAATTCTAGCCAAAATCCAGCCTTTTGTCAAGGAAATTTTTTTAAGCCTTTGGTTGGAACTCGATAAGTCCTTCCGTTGGTGAGCTAGCCGTTGCAAAAGGCTTCTTTGCAATACGTCCTGCAAGGAAACTTGAACGTCCTGCCAGTACGGCGTATTTCATTGCTTCTGCCATCAGGATAGGATTTTTAGCTTGTGCAATAGCAGTATTGGTAAGAACACCATCCGCGCCTATTTCCATCGCAATTGCAGCATCACTGGCACAACCAATACCTGCATCAACGATGACTGGAATCTTAACAGCCTCCTTGATAAAAAGAACATTGTAACGGTTTTGGATACCAAGACCGCTACCAATAGGAGATGCTAAAGGCATTACTGCCGCACTACCCGCACTTTCTAAGCGTTTCGCCATGATAGGGTCGTCATTGGTGTACGTCATGATCGTGAAGCCATCTTTGGCTAAAACCTCACACGCTTTAAGCGTTTCCATCACGTCAGGGTAGAGTGTTTTTGCCGTATCGCCGATGACTTCAAGTTTAATCAGATCAAGACCTGTTGCTTCTCTGACCATACGAAAAAGTGTAATGGCATCTTCTGCGGTGGTACATCCAGCAGAGTTTGGAAGCAGTTTGATGTCTGTGCCCTTGAAATAGTCCATCAGATTTTCTTCATTAGGATTGGTAATATTAACACGACGCACAGCAACCGTGATGAGTTTAGAACCACTTGCGAGCGTTGCGTCTTTGGTCGTTTGAAAATCGGGGTATTTACCGCTTCCTACGATCAAACGGCTTGCAAATTCGATATTTCCTACTTTGAGAATGTCATTCATTTTTGGTTCCTATTGAGTAAATTTTTCACGGTTTCGGGAAGGAGTTCGTGCTCTAAAGCGTGAATTTTAGCTTCAAAATCTTTAAAACTCATATCTTCACTTTTCTCGAAACAGCGTTGTGCAATGATCTCACCGCCATCGAGCTCTTCGCTGACGTAGTGAACGCTGATGCCTGCGACCTTCATCGGTGAATCAAAACTCTCTTTTATAGCACTGCCGCCCTTAAAAAGTGGAAGGAGTGAAGGATGTAAATTGATCGCTTTAACATGTTCTGTGAAATAAGGAGTGAGGAAACGCATAAATCCAGCCAGTACGGTAAGCTCCGCACCGCTTTTTAAAATAGCCTCTACAAGGGCTTCATCAAAGCCCTCACGGCTTCCGTAGAGCGTATGATCGATGATAAGAGGTTCTATGCCATAACTTCGTGACTTTTCGATTCCTGCCGCGTTGGGGCGATTGCAAATGGTAGTTACAACTTCAATTCTACAGTGCTCAAATACTTTGTTGTGAACAGCAGCGAGCAATTTTTCCAAATTACTTCCTTCTCCACTGAATAAAATAGCAATTTTCTTTATAACCATTTAAGACCTTTACAAATATCAATCGGGGTAATCGCAAAATTATTACATGTAAACTTTCGTGAGACGAGGGCGTGTGCAAGTGAGCCGCTAATAGCAGCATCTTTTGGGGTGTATCCTTGCGCGATGAGGGCGCCTATCATGCCAGACATGATATCGCCACTGCCGCCTTTGGCTAAAGCTTGCGTGCCATACGTGTTGATAAAAAGCTCACCATTGTGCGCGATGATGGTGTTGGCACCCTTGAGAACCAGTACCACATGCGGGAATGCAAGGCTAAAGCGTTTGGCATACGCAAAGCGGTTAGCTTGAATGGTTTCAACACTTACTTGTTCTTTACATGTAAGCTCCAAAATCGAGCTAAATTCTTTGGGATGTGGTGTTAAAACCAGAGGTTTCTGGGATGCAATGATCTCACAAAGAAGCGGATGCTGTGACAAGGATGCATCGATCACTAAGGGTAAAGTATTGGAGAGTAAAAGTGTTTTGAGTGCTACTTCATCAAAAGGCATTTCAAGCCCCATGCCTGCGACGATGACATTGGCATTTTTAGGCAGTGCTTCGCTGTTCATCAAATAAATAGGTAATTTTTTTGGTTTCTCGCCTATGAGTGTCACGAGTCCTGCGCCAAAATGAAACGCTCCCATGCCCGCAAGTCGTGCCGCTCCTTCTTTCGAGCCTTGTACAATCGCAACATGTCCAAAGGTGCCTTTATTAGCATTTTTTTTGATGCGAAAGGGTAGTCTAAGATCGCTTTTACGAAGTAAAAAGAGGGAGCTAGGTGTTTCATACTGATTGCGGGAAATGCCTAGATTTGCAACTTTGATATCGCCTATGGCGTCTTTAACATTGTCATTTAAAAGAGCTAGTTTCAAAGCGCCCATCGTTACAGTTTCATTGGCTTGAAAAATGACAGGACTGAGTGTTAAATCGCTCAAAATACCACTGGGAATGTCGCAGGCGATTTTGTAGCCTTGCTTTGCATTGAGTGTTTCGAGCAGTTTACATGTAAGATCATCCAAAGGACGATTGAGTCCTGCACCAAAGAGTGCATCAACGTAGATATCGGCATCAATCAGTTCATCCACGACGATGACCCCCACTTTTTTTGCACGTTCCAGTTGGAGTTTTGCAAGTTCAGATTTGATCTTAAAGGGCAGATAGAGACTGACATTGTACGCACCATGCAATAATCGTGCAGCGACAATACCATCGGCTCCATTGTTTCCCATACCACATACAAAGAGCGCACTCTTTTTACATGTAAGCTTTTTTTTGACGGCATGAGCCAGAGCAAGCCCCGCATGTTCCATTAAAATTTCAGGGGTTAATCCAAAAGTGGTATAACAACGATCATCTAAACTATTTGTTTCTTCGTAGACATAATGCATCGGTTTCTCCTAACGCTTACGGAAGCTCAGGGCTTCAAGAAGGTGCTCTTGCAAGATCAATTCACTTTGCTCCAAATCAGCAATAGAGCGTGCGATGCGCAGTACTTTGTGAATACTTCTTTGACTCAGCCCCAAACGGCTTTGTGCCATTTCTAAACTCTCATTGGCTTTTGCTTCGAGGGTACAAAAACGCATGGTATTATGCTCATCTAGCTTGCCATTGAGCTCATTTTGTCCACGTTTTTTTTGCATCATGAAGGCTTTTAAGACTTGCTCAAACATCTCATGAGAACTCAGTCCTTGCTCTTTCGAACTCTCTTCACTCATTTGGATATAAAGATCAATTCTATCCAGAATCGGCTCGGAAATGCGGTTTTTATAGCGATTGATCTCTACCTCACTACAGCGGCACTCATGGGTCTGACTGAAGAGATTGCCACAGGGGCAAGGATTTTGAGCGGCAGCAAACAGAAATTTAGTTGCGTAGCTCACTTTAGTATTGACACGTGAGATAAGGACGCGATGATCTTCTAAAGGTTCTCGAAGGCTTTCTAAAACCGTTTTAGAAAAGTTGGGAAATTCGTCGAAAAATAAAATGCCATTGTGGGCGAGAGCAATTTCCCCCGCACGACTTTGCGAACTACCACCACCAAAGATGGATGGACGCGAAGAGGTGTGATGGGGAGACCTAAAAGGGCGTAGAGGGCTGAGTTCAACATCCTCTTCTTGGAGTGATTGATATGCATTTGACTCTAGTATTTCCTCAATGCTTTGAGGTGGCAAAATGTAGCGAAGTCGTTTAATGCTCATACTTTTGCCACACCCTGGACTTCCTTCCATCAAAAGGTTGTGCATGCCCGCCGCCGCAATCACCATCGCACGTTTGGCTCGGTGTTGACCTAGAACATCGCTAAAATCAAGGGGAAACTGCGTGGCATAAAAATAGCTTTTTGATCCAATTTCTAAGTGATTTTCGCAAAAACTTTGGTGGGGAATTTGTACTTCTGTGTTAAATCGTTTTTCTTTGAAAAAAAGTAGCGCTTCACTCAGCGTTTCAACTCCAAAAGCCTCAATATTTGGGATTTGTTGCACTTTGTTCAGTAGCTCGTTAGGAACAAGGACACGAAGATTGGGTGTATGGGCTGCTAAGGAGAGAATAATAGGAAATATAGAGTTGGTTTTCTTGATTTTACCATCAAGCCCCAGCTCACCAAAGATGAAAAAATCTTTACATGTAAAGCGTTCTTTTTGTATGGCAATCAGCAGGGCCGTGACCAAATCAAAGTGGCTTCCTTCTTTTTTAAGATCAGAAGGGGAGAGGTTAATCGTGATTTTTTGAGCAGGAAATTGAAAATCGATGCTTGCAAGAGCAGATTTCACGCGCTCGCGCGACTCTTGGATGGAAATGTCGGTAAGACCCACAATATTAAATCCAGGGAGTGCCCGCACCAAAGTTGACTCAACATCGACCTCATAGGCTTTATTGCCATATAAGGTTGCACATTTGGCATGCTTGACCTTAGATAATGCAATAGCCTCTTCCACGATTATTTACCTGCTTTTTGCTTTTTTTTCCACTCTTTTTCGAATTTTTTACGTTTGAGATAAGAGAGTTTCTCAATGAAGAGACGACCTTTGAGATGATCCATCTCATGTTGAACAGCAATGGACATAAGATCTGTAAACTCTGCTTCACATCGGTTGCCATGTCGATCATAGTAGGCTATTTTGATATGTTCGGCACGTTCAATTTCATCGTAATAGCCAGGTACGCTCAGACAACCCTCTTGGTAGATAGTGCTACCATCTTTCTCAAGAATGACAGGGTTGATGATTTCGTAGAGAGTTTCTCTTTTTTGCACACCTTCTTCATCGACAAGATTAATCACCAATACATTCAGTGGCACAGCGACTTGAATAGCAGCAAGTCCAATACCTTCTTTTATTACCATTGTCTCATACATGTCGTCTAAAAGGGCATGGAGTTGTGCATCAAAGTGTACGACGTCTTTTGAAGACTCTCGTAAAAGCTTATGGGGATAAACTAATACTTCTAAAATCATTGTTCCTCGCTTGGAAGAGATGGCGCACAAACGATATAAGGGACAAGCCTTTTTCCTGTATGTGGTAATTCTTCAAGGGTTGCAGCAATAAACTCTTCGGCATTATGATCTGTATCGAGTGCAACAATAGAGAGCTCAATATCGGTCTCTACCTCTCCTGTCCCTACAAAAAAGCTTGTTTGGTACACCAATTCACTGATGCGATCGCATGCTTTTTTAGCACTAACAATATCTGTATGCTTTAAAATCATTGCAAAAACACCATCGCCAAAATGAGCAACAATATCACTTCTACGGGATGTTTTGAGCAGTAATTTTGCGATATTGCGCACAACGGTGTCTTTGTCTTTTTTGTTAATGACTTTTTCCAAGGAGCTCTCTTTAACGCGGGCAAGCACTAAAGAACTTGAATGAGCATAATTTTTAATCAGTTTAATCTCATCTTGAAGTGTTTTTAAAAGATAACGCCTATTGTAAACACCATACTTCACATCAAAAATAGATTGGTTATCAACCTCTTGCAAAATGGTTGTCGTCTTTTGATAATAATCTTTTAAAAGATCAATTTGTTTAGTCGTTAAGCCAAACATTTTATTAAGATCTTCACTCAGTGAAGAGATAATATTTTGAATAGAGAGAGGATTAGCGTTGGTCTCTAATTGTGAAGTTCTTTTTTTAATGATCTCTTGCATGACATTGAGGTTTCGATAGACGGTTGAGACCACTTGCATAATGTTTTTAATTTGCGAAAATCCCTCTTTGACCTCACGTTCAATGCGTGCATGATTTTCATCATTATTGGTACTTTCTAATTCTAAAAAGTCATTAATACGTTTTTTCAATGAGGCAGGTTTGCTTTCTAAAAGTTTGTCGAAATAGATTTGAAAATTAGTGGGTGTTGGAGGGATACTTTCATCTCCCAACACCTTTAACACTAAGGCGGCAAATTTTTCAAGCTCAACATTGGAAGCTTGCGTTACAATAGGCTCTTTGAGAGGCGGTGGAGGTGGAGTTGGTTCGACGACATCATCTTTTGCATCGATACTATAAACTCCTGTTTTTCCTTTTTCTTTATTAAAACGAACCATTGCTTGCCTTCTTTGATAGGTTATTTAAAACTTTTATCCAATACTTTATCAATCAAACCGTATTCACAAGACTCTGCCGCACTCATGAAAAAGTCTCTCTCTGTATCTTTAATGATTTTAGGAAGTTTTTGTGAACAGTTTTTTGCCAAAATTTCATTCAAGACTTGTTTCATTCTTAAAATCTCTTTAGCTTGAATCTCAATGTCGGTCGCTTGTCCTTGAGCACCACCTAGTGGTTGGTGAATCATAATACGCGCATTAGGAAGCGCATAACGCTTACCTTTGGCTCCAGAACTGAGTAAAAATGCTCCCATTGATGCTGCTTGTCCAATACAAATTGTGCTAATATCGGGTCTAACATAGTTCATCGTATCGTAGATACTAAAACCACTGGTAATAACGCCACCTGGGGAGTTGATGTAAAGATAGATATCTTTTTCAGGATCTTCCGCTTCAAGGAAAAGTAGTTGCGCTACAATCGAAGAAGCAACAACATCATTAATTTCACCGCTGAGCATAATGATACGATCTTTTAAAAGGCGAGAGTAGATATCGTAACTTCTCTCACCGCGACCAGTTTTTTCTATAACAACAGGAACATAGTAGCTCATTATTTACCTTTTGTAAAAAGCTTTGTGAAGAGTCTCTCTTCAATAATAGACATTTTAATTGCTGGAAGAACGCCTTGTTTCTCATAGTATTCTAGGTATTCTTTTGGATTAGCGCCTTGTTGCATTGCTTCAAAGTAGATCATTTGAAGAACTTCTTGATCGCTAACGTTGATACTCTCTTGTTTGGCTAATTCATCAACAATGAAAGTTAGTTTAACACTTTTTTCAGACTCTGCTCTAAACTCTTCTCTTTTTTCTTTGATCTTTTCTGGGTTAGTAGAATACTCTTTGATTTCATCTTCGCTGAGTTTACCAAAAACGCTTCTCATTTGTAGATCAATCTCTTGATCAACAATGTTTTCAGGAAGGTCAAATGTAATTTTTTCTAGAACATTTTCAACAAACTTAGGTTTAACGTCCTCATTGAAAAGTTTTGTTAATTTCTCATTACGGATTTCGTCTTCAATTTGACCCTCAAGAGTCTCAAGTGTTGGATTTTCAACGCCTGGAAGCAATTTTTTAATCATCTCTTCATTAGGAGTTTCAGGGATGTCTTTTACTTTAATTTCTTTAATAGTGACTTTAAATACCGTTGGTTTGCCTGCAAGGTCTTTATTTCCATATGTTTCTGGGAATGTTACTTCGATATCTTTGCTTTTACTGCTTACTTTGAGTCCGATAATGCCATCTTCAAAGCCAGGGATAAATGAGTTGCTTCCAATCTCTAATGTATAATCTTCTGCTTTGCCACCTTCAAAGGCTACGCCATCTATAAAGCCTTCAAAATTAATAACAACAAAGTCGCCTGATTTAACAGCACGTTTTTCTTCAACTGTTTTAAGCTCAGCAACAAGGGCCAATGTTTTATCCAATCGTTCACTAATCTCTTTTTTGGTTACTTTTGGAGTTTTGTACTCAGGCACACACTCTTTGTATCCCTCAACGATAATAGTTGGTTTAAATGAAAGTTTCATAACAAGCTCTAACCCGCCATCTTTCTCTTCAAATTTAGAGAAACTTGGTTCACCGACAACAAAGTCTGCTTTGATGTCAAGCTCAGCTAACGCTTTTGTATAAAGCTCTCTGAGTACTTCTGTTTGTGCATCTTCTTTGAGTTGTTTGCCGTAGCGTGCTTTAACGATATGTGCAGGAACTTTTCCTTTTCTAAAACCATCAACTTTCATATTTGAAGCCGCAGATGCAATCATCTTTTCTTCTTTTTTTTGTAATAGCGCGGGTGAAATGGTTGCCTCAACTGCAGCATTAGCACTATTTGTACGGTTAACTTTAATTTGCATAAAATCCCTTTTCGATATAAAATTTTGCTCAAATATAGCAAAATTTTGCTTTTAAGTCGCTTTTTATCCATTAAAAAGCAAAATGGAGATAAAATATCTCGTCTTAATTTTAACAGAAGTGAATCATAATGCAACGAAGAGAAGAGTTTGAACAAGCCGTCAAAACAATGCTTGAAATTATTGGGGAAAATACCCAGCGTGAGGGACTTTTAAAAACACCAGAGCGTGTTTTTAAAGCGTATGAATATATGACGCAAGGCTATGCCCAAAGTCCCAATGAAGTTCTCGGCGAAGCACTTTTTAATAGCGACAATAATCAAATGGTACTTATAAAAGATATAGAGTTTTATTCGATGTGTGAACATCACCTTTTACCCATTATTGGAAGAGCACATGTTGCCTATATTCCCAATGGAAAAGTCGTGGGACTTTCCAAAATTCCTCGTATGGTGGATATGTTTGCACGTCGTCTTCAAATTCAAGAACAACTCACCGAACAAATTGCTAAAGCGATTGATGATGTTATCGCTCCCAAGGGCGTGGGTGTTGTCATTCAAGCGCGTCATATGTGTATGGAAATGCGAGGTGTTGAAAAAACACATTCCAACACCACAACATCCGCACTTCGTAGACTCTTTTTAAAGGCAGATACAAGGAAAGAGTTTTTTGATATTATCAACGCACCGCAGGCTAATCGCTACTAATGCCACTAGCTCGCCTCAAAGAAAAACTTCACGGCAAAAGCCTCTCGCCCATGTTTGGCACGATTACTAAAATTAGCTCTACAACAATTGAAGCATGTGGTCTTAGACCTAGTATTGGCGATATTGTCAAAATTGCCTCTTTAGATGGTAAGAAAAGTGAGCTTGGTATGGTCACAGAAGTCGATCGTAACTCCTTTTTTATCTCACCTTTTGGGTTTATTGAAGGGTTTAAAACAGGCGATAAAGTCTTTATCAGCGAGCGAGGCATGATGATTCCTGTAGGGGAAGAGTTGCTTGGTCGCGTGGTTGATCCGTTTATACGACCTAAAGATGGCAAAGGAACGATAGGTGCAAAGTCTATGGCACCTATTATGAAAGCTCCATTGGATCCGATGAAAAGAGGGTTGATTAATGAGCCTTTTCGAGTAGGGGTAAAAACTATTGATGGACTTTTAACCTGTGGTAAAGGTCAGAAAATGGGCATCTTTGCAGGAAGTGGTGTGGGTAAGTCTACACTGATGGGTATGATTGTTCGTGGTGCAGAAGCCTCCATTAAAGTGGTTGCACTCATAGGGGAACGTGGACGTGAGGTTCCTGAGTTTATTGAAAAAAACTTGGGTGGTAACCTTGAAAATACCGTGATTGTAGTAGCTACCAGTGATGATTCGCCTTTGATGCGAAAATACGGTGCATTTAGTGCGATGAGCATTGCCGAGTATTTTAAAAATCAAGGTAGAGATGTTCTGTTTATGATGGATTCTGTGACACGGTTTGCAATGGCGCAGCGTGAAATTGGTCTTGCTTTAGGTGAGCCACCAACGTCTAAAGGGTATCCGCCATCTGTTTTGGCACTTTTGCCGCAACTCATGGAGCGAGCGGGAAAAGAAGAGGGAAAAGGTTCGATTACAGCGTTCTTTACTGTATTGGTTGAGGGTGATGATTTGAGTGATCCGATTGCAGATCAATCCAGAAGTATTTTGGATGGTCACATTGTGCTCAGTCGTGAATTGACTGACTATGGTATTTACCCACCGATTAGCATTCAAAATAGTGCTTCAAGGGTTATGGGTGATGTCATTGATAGCGAGCATAAAAAAGCAGCGATGCGCTTTAAACGGCTCAATTCCATTTTGAAAGAGAACGAAGTTCTCATCCGTATTGGTGCCTATGAAAAAGGCAACGATAAAGAGTTAGATATGGCAATTAACAAAAAAGAGAAGATGAATGGCTTTTTGCAGCAAGCCCCTGAAGAAGTTTTTGAGTTTGAAGCAACGGTTGCTGAGTTAAAACAGATCATTGCCTAAATTTCTTTAGTATTTTTTAATATAGAAAGTAATAGTATTCAAAAATTAATTAGGATAAAGTTTATCCTATATAGAAATGGAGAGAGAAGACAATGAGAGTCTATTTAGATAATAACGCGACAACCATAGTTGATCCTAAAGTTTTTGCAGAGATGGTTCCTTATTTTTGCCAGATGTATGGTAACCCAAATTCTTTGCACCAATTTGGTAGTGAGAGTCACCCTGCGCTTCGCAAAGCGATGGATCAACTTTATGCTGGTATTAATGCAAGCGATGACGATGATATTGTCGTTACATCCTGTGCCACTGAGAGCAATAACTGGGTGATTAAAAGTATCTATAATGACTATATTTTGAATGGTGATAAAGATCATATTATTACCAGTGAAGTTGAGCACCCAGCCGTTGGAGCTTCCTGTAAATTTTTAGAAACTCTTGGGGTTAAAGTAACTTATTTGCCTGTTGATGCCAATGGCGTTATCAACGTCGAAGACCTTAAAAATGCCATTACCGATAAAACGGCACTCGTCTCCATTATGTGGGCGAACAACGAAACGGGTATGATTTTTCCTATCGAGGAAATTGGCGCAATTTGTAAAGAAAGAGGCGTACTTTTCCATACGGACGCCGTTCAAGCGATTGGTAAAATTCCTGTTGATGTTAAAAAAGCCAATGTTGATTTTCTTAGTTTCTCTGCACAT
>JAVHRG010000276.1:0-10626 GCA_036171535.1 Sulfurospirillum sp.
TTGATAATCATCATGTGCTCCTTATGAAGCGGCTGTGAAGAAGTGCTTACGCACACCTTTTAGAACAGAAATTTCAATAGGCTCATCCGCAAAACTCTCATCACACGTGAGATGAATGCTCTCTAACTCTTTTTGTGGACATTCACCAATTTTTTGGGTTAAGAGAAGATGACAATCAGAGAGTGCATTTTTAATCTCTTCGATGGGGTAGGTTCCATTGCAGTTCTCTTTTCCCATACAGTAAGAATTTTCGACTTTACGGTGCATAATAAATTTAATCGCTTTATCGCCTGCTTCGTAAATTAAAAACTCTTTTGCACTACCAAAGTGGTCGTTAATAAGCCCATTTCCACGTGTTGTCACCGCCACGAGCATCGTATTGCCTGTGGAGCTAAGCTCATCTTTGTTCGTTGCATCTTCTTGGCTAATTTTGCCATTGGCTGCACGTAATGCTCTTCTCCATATCTCAATGTTTTCATGCGTTTTCATACGTTGGTTAAGGTTGTAATGGTGTGCAAGCTCTTCAAAGCTTTTGTCTGCAAAGCTCTCTTTGAAAAATTCATCGCTACGATCTTCTCCTAGTAAGCCAACCGCATCGGCACGGCATTGGCGGCAGTGGCGCATCAATTTGACGTTGACATCGCAGGCTTCTTGTGCTTTCATGAGTTGTTTATGACTAGCACTTGGAACGCCATCTAATCCAAATTTGGTGCCATATTCTGGCTTTGAGATGATCGGCATGACATTTTGAATGAAAACACCAAGCTCTTTGACTTTTCGTGCCACAAGAGGAAGGTGTTCGTCATTGACACCTGGAATTAAGACTGAGTTTACTTTGACAAGAATGCCTCGCTCAACGAGCATTTGAATACCCAAAAGTTGTTTTTCAAGAAGAAGTTTAGCCCCTTCAACACCACGATGTTTTTTGTGTTCATAAAATACCCACGGATAGATTTTAGAACCAATTTCACCTGTTTCATCAACAGAGTTAAGGGTAACGGTGACATGCTCAATATTGTATTTTGCAATCTCATCAATATGTTTGTGAATCATCAACCCATTGGTTGAAAGACAAAGTTTGATGTCAGGCGCATATTTCTTCAGCAGTGAGAAAGTCTCAAACGTTTGTTTTGGATTGGCAAGTCCATCGCCTGGTCCTGCAATGCCTACAACGCTCAGTTGTTGAATGAGTCCGCCTACATGTAAAACTTTTTTAACGGCCTCTTCAGGAGTGAGTTTATAACTTGTAACTCCGGGGCGACTCTCGTTAGAACAGTCGTATTTGCGGTTACAATAGTTGCATTGAATGTTACAAGCAGGTGCAACAGCAACGTGGATACGCGCATAGTGTTGATGGGCATCTTGGCTATAACAAGGATGGTTGTTAATTTTTTGCAAGATGCTAGCATGAAGTTCATTTTGGGTGTTGGTGGATGATGTGCAAGAACAACTCATGTGCGATCCTTTAGAATTTCTTTACTCTAAAGTTTGCACAAAGTGTTCCTTGGAAAATAAAGAGCGAGTCTTTAAATCTAAGAAGATTTTACTAGTCTTGTAGTTCCAAATAAATCGTACGAATTTTTTCGATATTGTCGCTAAAAAGGTCAATTAATGTGGGATCGAAGTGTGTACCTTTGCTCTTTTTGAGAAGATCACATGCCTCTTCAAAACTCCAAGCGGGTTTATAGGTACGTACCGAGATGAGGGCATCAAAAACATCAGCAATCGCAACAATTCTTCCAAAAACAGAAATCTCTTCCCCTTTTTTACCCAATGGATAGCCTGTACCATCCCATTTTTCATGATGCTCTAGGGCAATGAGTGCGGCAGTTTTAAGGTATTCGTTCTCTTCATCAAATAAAAGGTCGTGACCAATTTGCGTATGTGTTTTGACGATGTCAAATTCTTCGTGCGTGAGTTTTGTAGGTTTAAGCAAGATTGTGTCCGTGATACCAATCTTGCCAGCATCATGCATGGGTGCCGCTAGTTCTATTTTATAAATATCGTCTTGACATAACCCAAGTTTTTCGGCTAAAAGCGCGCTATAGAGTCCGACACGCTTGGTATGTTTAGACGTTTCCTGGTCTTTAAATTCTGCAACAGAAGCGAGTTTATTGATAATTTTGGTTTGTGTGTCACGTAGCTTGTCGTACAAAATAGCATTTTCAATGGCGGAGGCAGCATAGTTAGAGATAAGCAGTAAAAGCTCAGCATCAACATTCGTAAAAAAGCCTTCTTTTTTATTGAGTGCTTGAAAAACACCAATCGTATTTTCTTGATTGTCAAGTAAAGGGACAGCAAGAATGGTGTGTGTCAGATAGCCTGTGGCCTTATCTACATCGGGATTAAAGCGGTAGTCATTATACGCATCAACGACAATTTGCGTCTCTTTTGAGAGTGCAGAATAAGCTGCAACGCCTTTTTTGGTACTAATATGAATGGGATGAACTTCATGTGCCACTTTTGACCAGAGTTCTTCTTTATCTTTATTGTAGACGAAAATAGAACAACGATCTGCTTGCAAGATGTCTCGTGCAAAATTGGCCATAGACTCTAAAACATCATTCAAACTTTTGGTTTTATTAATGACTTTACCAAACTCCAATAAAATAGTAAGTTGTTTTTCCGCAGAATTCATGGTTATCTCTTAAGTGTAAGGATGTAACCGTATTATAACCAAGTTTTCATATTCTTGTAGGCAAAATTATGAGCTTTATGTATAATACAAAATCAGAAAAGTTTGGAGTAAGAATTCAAATGCAAAAAAAAATTAAAGTCCTTTTAATCGAAGATAATTACGAAGAAGCTACTCAAGTAGCCCAATATTTGGAGAGTGTAGGTTTTGAATTGGATATTTCAGAAACAGCTGTTGATGGGCTTTTAAAACTTTCTGCTCAGCAGTATGATCTTCTTCTTTTAGATCTTAGCCTCCCAGATTTTAGTGGTTTTGAAGTCATTAAACAGATCAATAATCGCACGACGATTCCTATTATTGTCCTAAGTGCACATTCTGATTTAGAAGCTAAAGTACAAGCGTTTCGTTTTGGTGTAGATGACTATTTATGCAAGCCATTTATGCTTGAAGAGTTAGAAGTGCGTATGTGGGCTATTTTAAGACGTTGTTCTATGATTAAACTTGAATACAATAAAAATAATCTTGCCATTGATTACAATAGCCAAACAATTTTATTGAACCAAAAACCAATCTCCCTTACGGCAATTGAGTATAAAATACTTTCTTTCCTCATAGAAAACAAAAATAGGGTGGTTTATCGTGATGTTTTAGCGATTCATCTCTCATCTTTGAGCTCTCCACAATCTTTAAATTACCATATTCAAAATATTCGTAAAAAGCTTGATGATGACCCAAAGAAGCCACGATACATTATGACAGAGTATGGAACAGGCTATCGTTTAGTGTTGTAGAATGCTAATTTACTAATAATCCTCATATGAAACTGATAATAAGCCATTTCTTTGGTGTATAATCAAAAATTGATCCAAAATGATGAGGAAAATGATGGAAGCATCAGCAATGGAGGACCTAAAATCTCGTTGTAAAAATTTGAAGATTTTATATGTTGAAGACGATGAAGTTACTAGAAAATACACCCACTCTATTTTAAGTGAATTTTTTGATTCAATTGATGTTTCAAGCGATGGAAAAAGTGCTTACGATATGTTTTTTGATGCAGAAATTGCTATACCTTATACAGGTATTTCGCAAGAACCCCAAATCCAAAAATACGACCTTCTGATTACCGATATAAAAATGCCCAAGTTAGATGGCATATCCTTAATTACCAAAATCCGTAAATTTTGTAAAGAGACGGCTATCATTGTGACATCTGCCCATAATGATGTAGAATATTTGATTGAGACAATTCGTTTGGGTGTTGATGGTTATATTTTAAAACCTATTGAACTTGATCAATTTTTTGATTCTCTGAGTTCTGCAGTGGAAAAGATTCTTCTTAAGGCAGAACATCGAGCCTATACCAATGATTTAAAAAACACGATTTTATTACAGAAAAGTGCTCTTGAAGAGCAACTGCATACGGATCTACTCACAAAACTTCCGAATAAATATACCTTGGATCGTATTTTAGAACAGATACAGCCAACAGAAGTTCCTTCATTATTTTTAATTAATATTGATAACTTTACAAATTACAACAAACTTTATGGCATTGAAGTAGGCAATCAAATTTTAAAAGAGTTTTCTCACCATTTTAAAGAGGTTGCAACATCCCTTTGTTACGACGTTTTTCGCATTTCCTCTAATGAGTTTGCGATGCTTCGCCTTAACACACAGCTTGATCCTGAAAGGATATATGAAGATATTGCTCAAATGCTTGGAATTCTCAATGGCATTGAGATAAAAGTTGAAGGTCTTATTGAAAAAATATTGGTTCATATCTCAATGGGTGTGACATTTGATCAAGAAAATCTTTTTAAAAAAGCGTTTACAGCCCTTGATTTTGCGAAACAAACAGATAAAGCTTTTGTTGTTTATACCAGTAATTTAGATGAAACGGAATCCCTTACAAATGATTTTTATTGGCAAGATGTGATTGCTGATACGCTTGATAAAGACAATGTTATTCCTTTTTTTCAGCCAATTTGCAACAAAGAGGGAAAGATTATTAAATATGAAGCGCTGATTCGTATCAAAACAAAAGATAAATTTGAGCAAGAGCAGTATGTCTCACCGTATTATTTTTTAGATATTTCACGTCGTACCCGACAGTATGATAGTCTTAGTTATAGAATGATCGAAAAAGTATTTGAGATGATGGAGCTATATCCTGATATGACATTTTCGATTAATTTCAGTTTCAGAGACATGCTCAACAAAGAAATTCGCGACTTTGTTCGATCTAAAATTCTTCTCTTCAAAGAAAAAAATAGAGTGGCCAATCTTATTTTTGAAGTTGTTGAGAGTGAAAAAGTAACGGACTACTCTACCATTATAAATTTTTTAAAATACATCAAGTATGATGATGCACCGATAGCTATTGACGATTTTGGCACAGGCTATTCCAATTTTTCGCACCTATTGGAATTAAATCCAATGTATCTCAAAATTGATGGTAGTTTGGTTAAAAATCTCGATACTGATCTGAAATCGTTAAAGCTTGTGAAGGGTATCGTCTCCTTTGCAAATGCTTTACATGTAAAAACTATTGCCGAATATGTGCATAAAAAAGAGATCTTTGATCGTTTGGTAGAAATTGGTGTGGATGAGTTCCAAGGCTATTTTATTGGTGAGCCATGTTTGGAGTTGCAATGTTCTCTTTAACACTATTCAACATCCTTTGGTTTCTAACTTTAATTCTTTTTATAGGGCTTCTGTGGATTTACTTGCTTTTAAAACAGCATCAAAAATTTAAACAATTGATTGATTTTGCGATTGAGGGATTGGTGGTTTCTCATAAGGGACGTATTGTCGAGATTAATGAACAAGCATTAAAGCTATTTGGAGGAGAGAGTAAAGCAGAAATGCTTGGTAAATTGATGGTAGATTTTGTTGCATCTGAATTCAAAGAGCAGATACGCGAAAAATCAATGCAGAATACCACGATGTATGAATGTATGCTGGTGCGCAAAGATGGAAGCTCTTTCCCAGCATTGGTCAAGGGCTCAATCGTTCATAGTGTTGGAAAAACAATGCGTATTTCTGCTGTTATTGATCTCAGTGAGCTTAAAGAAACACAGTATGCACTGCAAACGCTTAATGGAACTTTGGAAACTCAAGTACAAGAACAAATCGAAAAAAATCGTCAGCAAGAGATGATCCTTTTTCAACAATCTCGCCATGCGCAAATGGGCGAGATGATTAGTATGATTGCCCACCAATGGCGACAACCACTCAATGTACTCTCTCTTCTGGCGCAAAATATTGCTTTCAAATATAAACTTCAGAAACTTGATGATGTTATCATGGATGAGTTTAAAGAGGACTCCATGCGTCAGATTTTGCAGATGTCTAAAACGATCGATGATTTTAGAGACTTTTTTAAGCCCGATAAATCTCAAAAGATTTTTGATATTAAACAGCAACTAGCGCATACTGTTGAAATGGTAAGACCCATTGTTGCAGCGCACGGCATCGAACTCTCTTTTGTAGCCGAAGATGGTTTACATGTAGAGAGTTTCCCCAATGAGTTTGGTCAGTCTGTGATCAACATTTTTAACAATGCGAAAGATGTTCTTTTAGAGAGTTGTAGTGATGATACAAAGCAGATTATTGTAGAGGCTAAAAGAGAAGGAAATGACACGATTATGGTATCAATAGAGGATAATGGTGGTGGTATTGATACGCTTGTTATGCCTTACATTTTTGAACCCTATTTCTCTACGAAAGGTTCGCAAAAAGGTACGGGCCTTGGGCTTTATATGACTAAAATTATCGTTGAAGAGCATATGAATGGTCATATTCGTGTGGCGAATACTGCTCTGGGTGCACGATTTGAGATTATACTGCAAGGACTAGCGTAATGAAGTTGAATTGCCTTAACGAGGTTCGTCCCTTGATTATTGAAGATGAACCCGATGTTTTAGACTCTCTGTTTTCCGTTTTTAATACAGTCTTCGATGAGTTTTATACGGCTCGAAATGGCGAAGAGGGATTGTATCGCTTTTACAAAGATGTACCCGATATTATCATCACAGATCTTCAAATGCCGTTCATGGGCGGTTTTCGTATGTTAAATCGCATTCGTATTGAAAATCAAACAATTCCTATTATTATCACATCAGCACATAATAGTCAAGATCAGCTGGAAGAAGCTAAGAAATTAGGCGTGAATGGTTATTTGGTAAAGCCTTACGATATTGATGCGTTATTTGCAAAAATTGATGAGTGCTGTTGTAACAACACTTCAGATAAGATCGATCTCGACCAATTTTCCGTTTAAAATCTCAGCAAATTCTACTCCGAACTGATAACATTCTTCAAGTTCAGATTGACTTGGAATGAGTTTTATTTTAAGGGGCGTGAGAGGTGGAACACGCAGTTTGAGTGACTTAAGACGGGCTAGTATATGATCGACCGCTTCGCCACTCCAACCATACGATCCAAAAGCACCTGCACATTTGCCTTGTTTGTCTAAAAACATGAGGCAGGACAGCAAGTCCCAGACGGGTTTGGGCGCATCGGCATTGATCGTGGGTGTGCCGATTAAAAAGCCATCACTCTCTTCTAGGATTGCCATCATATTTTGCTCTTCAATGGAGGCAAGATCGTACATATTGGCAACCACACCTTCTACACTTTCACTGCCTTCAAAGATCATTTGTGCCATCTCTTGCGTGTTTTTATAACTGGTGAGGTAAAAAATTGAGAGAACTTTCTTGCCGGTATTTGCGTTGTCTGTTTTATGACTCCATTGCTGATAGGAGTCAATATACTGCTGTGGGTTGTCACGTAGTATTGGTCCATGAAGGGGTGCAATCAGCGTTATTTCAAACCGCTCATACAATTTAAGGGCACTTCTGACATAGCTTTGAAAAGGACGCATAATATGGTCATAGTAGTACTGAAACGCATACGAAAAATCACCCACTTTATCGTTAAAAAGCCTCTTATCGTAATAGTGTGCTCCAAAAATATCCCCGCTAAAAAGGAGTTTGTCTTCATGCACATAACTGCTCATCGTTTCAGGCCAGTGCAGATAGGGTGTCGTAAGAAACGTAATGGTTTTGTCACCAAGAGTAAGCTGTTTATTCGTCCAAATCGTTTCAAAGTTGATCTCTTCGGTGTTGGTCAGAGCTTTAAGCATCATCGTAGCTTGGGGTGAAATGAGCACTTTAGCATGCGGCGCTCGTCGTATAAGTTCAGGGAGTGCGCCTGAATGGTCAGGTTCGATGTGGTGAATAATGACATATTTAATCTCATCGTAGGAGCACAAAGCGTTTACATGTAAAAAGAAATCGTCTTGAAACTCTTTCTTTACAGTATCAACAATAATGACACCCTCAGCAGTTTTAATGAGATACGCATTATAACTCGAACCATTGGCGGTTCGCATCACAATGTCAAACGTTCGAATATCGGGGTCAAATACACCTATAAAATAGATGTCCTTAGCTATGGTTATGGGAAGATGCGGCATGGAGAAACCTTTGCATCCAAAGAGGCGGATTGCTATTTTTTAATGTGAGTAGGGTGTTTAACAGAGTATCAATGCGTTCATTCTCTTTTTCAGACTTCAGTACAAAAATACCAGAGCCTTTTACCATTAAAGAAGCACGTGGTCCAATGTGGGAAGCACATAAGATGTTAGCATCTTCTAGGCATTCGATCTTATAGGCAAGCTTATCGCCTTCTTCGGTGAGTTCATTGGGTGATTCGAGTGCCCTTAAAAAAACAAATGACTCTTCTTGAAGCTCATAGAGGTAAAAGCATTTACACCAACCAAAGTGGTCGTTGACGTGAATGTTGTCTGTTGATGCAAATGCTATTTTCATCTTTTATTCCGCTACAGGAGTATGTGCTTGACGATTAGCGATAGAGATCGCTTCACGGTAAGGTTTAGGCGAAACTTCTGGGAACATGATGCCATTTTTCTTGTGCTCACGAATGTTGTAAATGCCACTCTCATGGCCTGCAACATAATAGGCATTGTATTCAGCAGTGTAGGGCATATCCCATACAATTGCACCTTCTGTTGGACAGGCATCTGCACATTTTGGCACAGTGCCATCAGAACACTCAATACATTTTTCTGGTTTAACGTAAGTGTTGTCACCATTGATAGGTGAGTCGCTTGCACTGACAATAGCGGTTGCGGGACATTCGTCGATACAACTGTCGCAATTGATGCAAAGTTCTGTAATTTTTACTGCCATGGTAAATCCTTTTGAGGTGGGAATGGATTAGTAACTCTAAAAAGCCTTGCTTAGATGTACCCACGATGTGAAAAGGGCTTGATCACATCGTGGGCGTTGAGTAAGGGTTTTTAAAGGTACACGCCACTTTTTATGCAAGAGCTGTTCCATTAAAGATTTTTTTAAATATTATGTGAAGATTTTGTCTTCTTGAGACACTTTTTTGCTTCAAAATGACATTGAGAGTTTTGTTTCGATGCTCTTATAAAAAGAAGTTCGAAAAAACGCTAATGGAATGAATTGTGCAAATCTATGACTATGGTAAATAGAAAACTGATCAAGGATTTGTTAAACGAGAGTGCTTGTTCTCATAACAAAACCAAAAAAGCGAGCTGTGATAAACCGAAACCTGGAGCGACGAGCGGAGGGTGTGCGTTTGAGGGAGCGCAAATATCACTTTTTCCTTATGCGGACGCCGTGCATTTGGTGCATGGCCCCGACACTTGTCTTGGCGCTTCATGGGAAACCAGAGCTACGCTTACAAGCTATGAAGGTGAAAATAACACGCCACTAGGCTATTGCACGAATGTCACTACCCAAGACATCATTTTTGGTGGTGACAAGAAGCTTGCAGATGCTCTCTCTTACATCGTAGAGCATAAAAAACCTAAGGCGATTTTTGTTTATGAAACGTGCGTGACAGCGATGATCGGGGACAATATTGACTTTACATGTAAAACGGCAGAAGAGTTGTTTCACATCCCCATCGTGCCTGTGCATGCGCCAGGTTTCGTGGGCAGTAAAAACTTAGGCTCACGCCTTGCGGGCGAAGCGGTTTTGGACGCGCTTGTGGGTACGCGTGAGCCAGAATCCATTCATCCTTTTGGCATTAACTTGATCGGTGATTATAATGTAACGGGTGATATGTGGCAGTATAAGCCCCTTTTGGAGCGCATTGGGATCAAAGTCATCTCCTCTCTCTCAGGGGATGGCAGAATTGAGCAGATACAAACGGCGCACACCGCCAAGCTCAATGTCATCGTCTGTGCAAAGTCCTTAGTCACCTTATGCCGTAAAATGCAAGAACGCTATAACATCCCTTATGTGAGCGTCTCTTTTTATGGAAAGCGTGACACGTCCAATGCGATTCGCTCTATTGTGAATGCATTTGGCGATGCGGACTTGATTGCGAAAGCAGAAACGATTATTGCCGAAGAAGAGGCGAAATTGGAGACGCGTTTAAAGCTGTATCATCCAATGCTCAAAGGTAAAAAAGCGATTTTAAACACAGGCGGCAACAAATCGTGGTCAATCGCTTCAGCGCTTCAAGACATCGGCATTGAAGTGGTGGCAACCTGTGTGCAAAAAGCCACGGAAGAAGATGTGGCGATTGCGAGCGAGTATGTGCCCATTTTGTTTAAAGCACCCGGTGTTGATCAGCCTCGTTTGATTGATGAGCATAAAGTCGACATTTTGCTAGCGGGTGGTCGTAGTTTGTACACAGCGATTAAAAAACGTATTGCCTTTGTCGATGTCAATCAAGAAAAAAAAGTCAGTTATGGCGCGTACGGTGGGCTTGAAAACTTAGCCATTGATGTCTGTGCCGCCCTTTCAAACCCTGTCTTTAAGCTTGTTGGAAAACAAGCGCCGTGGGACGCGGCATAAGTACGACCTAAGGAGGATACCATGAGCTTTATTAACCCCAAAGAGATGAAAACAACCACAATGAAGCCTTTACATGTAAACCCGCTCAAGCTCTCACAACCGATGGGCGCGACGCTCGCCTTTTTGGGC
>JAVHRG010000277.1:0-10554 GCA_036171535.1 Sulfurospirillum sp.
ATCGGTTTGCGGTACCGGAGGTCAGGGATTCGAATTCCTTCGGGCGCACCACTTCGTTTAAAATGTCTCTTCAAATACCCTATATTTTGTTTTTTGTAACCCCAGCTCTTCATAAGCTTTTTGTGTAGCTTTGTCGTCTTTATGAACATAAAGTCTGATGCCACATACATCATAGTGCTCTTTTGCTAATGATTTTGCTTTATCCAAAAGTACATCATGAATCTCTTTTTCATGTTCATGATCGGTGACAAAAATACTTTGAATACAATAATAAGCACCATTGCTCCAATCGCTCCACTCTCTTGTGATCATGGCTAATCCAAGGATTACATTATCAATCGTAGCAATAAGGTAAAACCCGTTGTGAAATTTAGAAAAGACTTGGTGGACACCTTCTGTTGTAAGGGCTAGTGAAACATTTTTATTAACAGTCTCTTTTGCAAAAAGTACGTTAAATTCCGCTATTTCTTTAGCATCATCACGCGTTGCGATACGAACAATAAGATTTTCTAACATGGTTTCTCCTTATTTTTTGGGTTGTAATATATAGTCGACGATTTCTTTGGCGCCGCCTTCATGGATCATTTGAGATAACTTTTTTGAAATGTTGAATAGATTAATATTTTTAATTTGAGCTAAAAGCGCTGTTGGGTCAATGTCCTTTTGTGGAAGAATAAGTGCTGCTTCTTGGTCAGAAAGTATTTTTGCATTAAAGTACTGGTGATTCGCCGCTGCATGAGGATAAGGAATAAATAATGTGGGTACATTTGATGCGCACAGTTCCCACAAGGTACTTGCTCCTGAGCGGCTAATAGCAAAGTCTGCCTGTGCAAGTTTTTCTGGGATTTCATTAGAAAAATCAAATACATCTGCGAGAATGCCTTCATCTTCATAAAATTGTTTAATTTGCTCAAACTCTTCCTTTCCCGTTTGATGAATAATCGCTATGCCTTCTTGCTGTAAAAGCTTTGCCATTTTAAGTGCTAGCTGATTGATAAAGGTTGCTCCTTGGCTTCCACCAAGAAAAATGATAGTTTTCAGCTCCTTTCGTTCTTTTTTGATCTGAAAAAAAGCTTCACTGACAGGATAACTTGTCATGATAGCTTTAGTATCGTAAGAACTAAAAAATGCCTTGCAAAAAGGGCGTAAAAGTGAATTGAGTTTACCTTGTATCGCATTTTGTTCATGAATATAAAGAGGTATGCCATAGAGCAAGGCTCCAAAAGAAGCAGGGGCAGCGGAATATCCCCCTACTGAAAAGACATATTTGACCTGATGTTTTTTGAAAAGAGTTTTACATGTAAAGGCTGAACGAATGATAGCAAAGAGGGCAAGAATTTTATGTATCCCTTTTTTGTTAACTACGCCACGGCTTTCTAAAAAATAGGTTTGCGCAAACCCAGTATCCTTCTCAAACCACGTTTTATCTTGTCCCGCAGTAGAGCCAATGTAAATGGGTTTGAGTCCTCGCTTGTTTAACTCTTCTTTGATAGCACGGGCGATGACCAAATGACCGCCTGTTCCTCCACCCGTAATAGCAATCATAGCTTAGCCTTTTTACTAATCATCAGTACCATTCCAATACCTACGGCAAGCGCTAAAATAGAACTACCTCCGTAGCTAATAAACGGAACAGAAATACCTTTAATGGGAGTAATAGAAGTAATACCATAGGCATTCATCAGAAAAGAAAAAACGATGAGAAGTCCAATGCCAAGCGAAAAGAGGTAATAAACTTTATTGGAACTTCGGCTAGCAATTTTAAAAATACGATAAATAATCGTGATAATCACTAAGGTCAAGATGGTTACGCCGAGTGCTCCCAGCTCCTCAGCAATACCAGCAAGGGCAAAGTCTGTATGAACTTCACTCAAATAGCCTAATTTAAACATTCCATTGCCAATGCCTTCTCCAAAAATACCACCGTGTTTGATAGCATTGAGCGAGTGTGAAATCTGATAAGGCTCAGGTGCATCTTCGACCCGTAAAACGGCTGCTATTTTTTCTGGGAAGAGGGACAAAACCATATTTTGAATGGTTGCCCACCATGTTTTGATACGTAAAATTCGGTGACTGGAACTAAAAATTGCCACAAGAAAGACAAAAATAGAGCCCAAAATAGCAAGCATAAAAAGTTGAAGGCTGGTGCCTGCAAAAAATGCCATCACGGCAAGAGTCAGTGCTAAAACAATCACTTGCCCAAGGTCGTTTTGCATCACGGCAATCAAGTAGATAACCAAGACAAAAACTGCCAAATAAGGGAGAATAAGCTTCATCTCTTCTTTGAGTGATTTTTATCATTATTAAGTTTCCGTGCAAAACTCCATGCCAAGAAATAAACAAAACCAATTTTGAAAAATTCAACAGGTGCCAGTGAAAATCCTGGTAGTCTGATCCACCTTTTTGCTCCACCAGCAGACGTTACTAAGGACTCTGGAAGGTAGTGCATAACGCCCATAAGTAGAAGGCAACTTAGAAATATTGTAAATCCAATATGCATTAAGAATTTATCAGGATCTACTTGTGAGAGTGCCCACATTATAGTGATACTCACCATTCCTACGGCAAATTGTCGGATGAAGAAATGATACTCTGAATAGTCAAAGAAAAGTGTCGTAAACACTGGCAGGGACAATGAAAAAACGATGCCAACACAGATGGCAAAGGTGCTAAGTGAAAAAAGTATTTTATCTGTTTCCATGGTTTCTTATTGTATAGTTGGGATTTATATTATTCTACACTAAAATAGATTAAACCTTATAGTGTCGCAATTTGGAATAAAATTTGCTTGTATAAAAGCAAGAAATTGTGGAAAGGAAAACGATGGGTTTTGAGATCAGTAAATCAAATAAATTAATGGTTGAAGGCTTAAATGCTAGAGCGATGCGTCAAGATCTTGTCTCTAGCAATGTCGCAAACATCGATACACCTTTTTACAAAGCAAGAGATGTGGACTTTGAAAGTGCCTTGATTGCAAAAACAAAAGAAATTTATGGTACGAATAATGCTTCTACTAAACTTGAAATGGCTCAAACAGATGGGGCACACTTAAGTGGAGCTACTGATTTTGATAGCGCTAAAGCAACAGTTTATCTTCGGGATGGTCAAATGGCTCGAAATGATGGTAATACGGTCGATTTAGACGTTGAGTCTTCTGAACTTGGTAAAAATGCAATGATGTTTAATGCTTTAAGCTCAGCTTTACAAAAAGATGGTCTTATTTTTAAAAGTGTTATTGAATATTCGTCAAAAATATAAGGAAAATAGATGGCCTATTTAAGCAGTTTTGATATTAGCAGTTACGGACTTTCTGCTCAACGCTATCGTATGGAAGTCATTAGTTCTAATATTGCAAATGCTAATACCACACGTACCAGCGAAGGTGGTCCTTATCAGCGCCAAGACGTTGTCTTTAAAGCGATTGATTTCAACAAAACACTTAACGCTAAAATTGCTAAGCAAAACAATATGCTTGATTATGAAAATCCGCTTGATGACCCATTCTTGCAAGAGAATGCCAATCCTGCTATAATGAGCGTTAAAGTGGATAAAGTGGTACGTGATGAGAGTGAATTCAAGTATAAATATGACCCTTCTCATCCCGATGCCAATGCGGAAGGATATGTTGCATATCCTAATGTCAATCCCGTCATTGAGATGTCAAATCTTGTCGAAGCAACACGCGCATATCAAGCGAATGTGGCAGCATTCCAAAGTGCGAAATCCATTGCACAAAGTGCAATAGATATTTTAAAAGGATAAGGTAAATGGCTAGTACAATTGATACACTTTCATCATTAACCAATAAATCCAATGTCACAGTTAATAAAGCAGATTCAACAAGTGGTGACTTTTCAAAAATTTTACAAGATTCTATTGAAGAGATAAACGATTCCCAAGTTAAAGGCGATAAAGCAATGGCTGATATTGCTACGGGGGAAGTCAAAGACTTACATCAAGCGGCACTTGCTATTAATAAGGCAGAGATGAGTATGAAAATGATGTTAGAAATTCGCAATAAAGCACTCAGTGCTTACAAAGAGATTGCTAGGACACAAATTTAATTTTTTGCCTACATGGAACAAGCTGACACTAAAAAAATCAAAATCCTTTTTCTCTTTGTTGTTGTTCTTATTGGATTTATTATTTTCCTTGGAACACTTTTTTACTGGGCGACTATTGACCGAAGATTACCAAAATTAGAGCATAGCGAGGTCAATTATGCACTTCGTGGTAATATCATTAGTTCAGATGGTTTCAAGATTGCGACGAGTCAAAAACTTTACAAAGCAATTGTTGATACCCGCAATATTGATCCTCAAAAATTTGATCTCTTTGTTAAACTTTACTCTTTATACAGTGGTGATGATCCTAAAGCTGTTGCCGCAACACTCAATACAAATTCTGGTACAACGGTTTTATCGTATAAAATTGATTCCAAAAGTGCTAAATACCTGCAAGAACTTTCACGCAAACTTTATAAATTAGGTGTTTTTAAAAGTTTTGAAGACCCAAAAACAGGTGTAGCCTTTTTGCATGGTCTGAGTGTTATCGAAAGTGGTGAATACAGGCTCTATCCTTCAGGAGATTCCGTAACGCCCATCGTGGGGTATGTTAAAAAAATTGAGCAAAAAAACATTACCAAATCAACGGGTGTGAAGGGCATTGAACGCTTTTACGAAGACAAGCTTTCTTCCGTACAAGACTCTTTAATCATCGGTGCACGAGATATCTCCAATGCGATTATTTTAGATGGCAATAGCGTCTCATCGCGCCGTTTTGACGGGTATGATGTGCATTTGACACTTTCTTTAAAAATGCAAAAAATTATTGAAAGTGTATTAGATAAATATCAAAAAAGCCTTGATGCTAGAGAGATTATAGCGGGCATTATGAATAGTGAAACAGGTGAATTCATTACATTAGCGTCAAGCAATCGTTTTAATCCTGATAGTATTGATAAAAAAGATTATAGCGCTCTTAATATTTCAGCGATTGAGTATATTTATGAACCAGGTTCGGTTATGAAACCTATTACCTTTTCGCTTTTATTTAAAGCGAATAAAATTAACCCTTACGATTTGATCAATATTTATGGTGGAAGCTATAAAATTGGGACGAAAGTGATTAAAGATGAACATAAAGCCGATAAGTTAAGTGTGGAAGATGTTATTGTCTATTCGAGTAACGTTGGAACGGCACAAGCTGCTCAAAAACTTGATGCTATCGAGTTTTATCAAGGGTTGAAAGATTTTGGATTTTCTGTCAGAAGTGGTGTGGATCTTCCTTTTGAAAATCCAGGTATTATCCCTGCACTCAACCGTTTTAATTCACCGATTTATAAAGCAACAGTAGGCTATGGCTATGGTATGAATGCAACGTTTATGCAAATTATTAAAGCCTATAATGCGTTTAACAATAACGGAAGATTATTAACCCCTTCCATCGTTAAAAAATTGGTTTCTTCTACAGGTCAAGAACTTTTCCCTGAAAAAAATCCGGAAGTACAAGTTATCCCTGTGGCTGTGGCAAAACGTATTCAGAAAATTCTCATTAAAGTCGTTCAACAAGGAACAGGTATGGGAACAAAAATGGGCGGTTTAGAAATAGGTGGTAAAACAGGAACAGCACATATTGCAGAAGATGGAGAATATGTTAGAATCTATAATGGTTCATTTTTTGGCTTTGTTAACGATAAGAAAAATAAATATACGGTTGGTGTACTTGTTCGTGAAGCGAAGAAAAGGCAAGCCTACTTTGCGGCGCAAAGTGCCGTACCTGTCTTTAAGGAAATCATTGAGAAGCTCGTTGACAATGGCTATCTCACCCCATCTTCCGATATTCAAAACACCCCTCCGCAAGAGGTCAAACCATAAGGTGTTTAATGCACTCCACAAAAGCCTCATCATCATTTGGACATTTGGCAACGATATAACGATCAAAGCCTAATTTGTGCGCGAGTTCTGCATACTCCATGCAGAGTTCAAACTCCGTTTCCGAATTATCAATCGTAAATGAAATCGGTACAATGAGCGCATTTTTATTCTCAAGCGATGTTAGTTTTCTCTCCATCGAAGGCTCAAGCCATTTTACAGGTCCTAATTTGGATTGATAGGCAAGATGAATCGCTTTAAAATGAAGATTTTCTTCTCTCAAAAGTGCGGCAATAAGCTTTACATGTAACGTGATCTCTTTTTGGTACGGATCGCCATTCGCAATAATTTTTTGCGGCAATGAGTGAGCAGAAAAGATAAGTTCCATTTGCGTAGGATCATTTTTGCCAAGCGCTTCTTTGATGTTTTTAACCAAAAGCTGGTTATATCTTTCATCTTCATAGAAACGATCAATAACGCGTATTTTACCCTTAAAGCCTAATGTTTTAGCCACTTTCATAAAATCTTCAACGGAAGACTTGGTGGTCGTCGTTGAATAGTGCGGATACAGTGGTAGTAAAATAACCTCTTCTATTTCTCTTTTCTGAAGTTCAGTAATGACTTCATTGCAAAAAGGCGGCGTATAGCGCATTGCAAAGTTTACATGTAAAGAGGGCAGAGCATTTTGGAGTTTATCAACAAGTTGCTGGGTGTAACCCACTAAGGGTGATTTTCCGCCCAGTCTCGCGTAATTTGCTTGTGCTTGTTTTGTGCGTGATGTGGTAATGATGAAAGCAATCAAACGTCTTAAAAGCGCACTTTTAACCGTGATAATATTGCTGTCATTAAACATATTAGACAAAAAGAGCTTGACTTCGTCTAGGTTGTTAGGACCTCCCATATTGAGAAGAACAAGCGCTTTTTGAGCCATTTATGCCTTTCGTGAAGAGATGTCGAGGGTAATCATACTATCTTCAATAGTACTCAAACCATGGCGATCTCCTGTTTCGATGTACTGTGCAAAGGCTTTATGTTCACGAATCAGAGGCTCTTCTTTTTTAACCATGACTTTGCGAATCACATAAGAGTTATTTTTTTGGTATTCTGAATACTCAGTCAAATCTTGCGCCATCAAATCAGCTTCATAATAGCCCTCTTTGGTTGCGACTTCAATGGTTCGTTTTCTAAAAGGCGTTAACCAGTTGGTGGTAATACTTGCGACAATTTCACCACTGAGTTGAAACGACAAGATAGCGTTATCTTCATGGTGATTATGGATTTTTTGTGATTTATAGATAGAAACTTTTTCAATTTGATGTTTGGTAATGAAACGAATAAGATCAATGTCATGAACCGAAAGATCGGTCAAAATACCGACATCAGCAATACGTGGAGGGAACGGTCCTACACGCGTAATGCCAATACTGTAAATCTCTTTGCCTTCAAGTTCATTGATAAGGGCTGAAACGACTGGGTTGAAGCGTTCTATATAGCCTACACAGACTTTCGCATTTGTTTTCTGGGCAGCTTTAAGAATTTCAGAGGCTTCTTCACAGTTTGATGCGACAGGCTTTTCGATAAAAAGATCTTTGCCTTTGGCTAAACATTTTAACGCAACACTTTTATGTAAAAAGGTTGGAACAACGATAACCACTGCCTGAAAGTCCGCTTTCTCTAACATCTCGTCAATGTCTGTATAAAACGGTTCATCGTATTCTCTCGTTTGTTGAATGTCACACAATGCTGTGAGTTGAAACTCTGGCAAACTCTTTAAAACTCTGTAGTGATTTTGACCCATAGAGCCAAGACCGATTAGTGCTACTTTTACCATTACTTATGCCTTAATTGCGTTGACAATAAAATCTTGTTGCGCTTCTGTTAAAAATGGACTCATTGGAAGACTCATGATCTCAGTTCCGACTTGCTCGCTGATTGGGAAGTCGCCTTTTTTGTAACCTAGGTAGCTCAGTGCTTCTTGGAGGTGAAGGGGAATAGGGTAGTGAACCGCTGTTGGAACGCCCGCATCATTTAACTTTTGGATCATTGCCTCACGATTTTTCACACGGATGGAGTATTGTGCGTACATAGAATTTCTATCATTCATAATTTTTGGCGTAACGACATTTGCACCCTCAAGCAATTTACTGTAACGGCTACCGACTTCGATACGTTTTTTACATTCTGCTTCAAAATGGTTCATTTTGACATTGAGGATGGCTGCTTGAAGTGCATCAAGTCTACCATTGATACCAATATATTTGTGCTCGTAACGTTTGCCTTGTCCATGGTTCAGCAGTGATTTAAGTTTTGCACCAAGCGCATCATCATTACAGAAAACGGCACCACCATCACCATAACATCCAAGAGGTTTTGATGGAAAAAAGCTGGTACAACCGATGGTTGAAAGGTTACATGATTTTTTGCCTTTGTACTCTGCTCCAAAACTTTGGCACGCATCTTCGATAACGACTAAATGGTGTTTTTTTGCGATGGCGTTAATGGCGTCCATATCCGCAGTTTGTCCGTAAAGAGAGACTGGCATAATGGCTTTTGTTTTAGGCGTAATTTTTGCTTCGATCAGTTTTGGATCAATATTATAGGTTGTCTCATCAATGTCCACAAAGACAGGTTTACATTTTAAAAGAGCAATGGTTTCAGCCGTTGCAATGAATGTAAATGGAGTTGTGATGATTTCATCGTCTGGTTGGACATCAATTGCCATCAAGGCTAATAATAGGGAATCCGTTCCGCTTGAACAGGCAAAGGCATACTTTGCACCTGTGTATTTTGCAAGGTTCTCCTCAAGTTTTGTCACTTGTGGTCCCATAATAAATTGGGTAGAACTTAAAACATTTAAAACTTCTTTGTTGATCTCTTCTTTATAGGTTTCATATTGCGTTTTGAGGTCGATAAAAGGGATTTGCATCATTGTACCTTTAGGTTAAAAATAGCTAATATTTTACTCCAAACATTCTTTTGCGAGGATAAAGTGTTGATGTGCTATCGTTTAGTATGCGTTACGGAGGTAATATTATGAAAACAGTTTTAATTACAGGAGCATCGCAAGGAATTGGTAAAGCTATCGCTGAAAAACTTTGCCACCATTACCGTGTCATAGCCCTTGACAAAGAGGTCCCAACCCATCATTCTTTTGAACAATTTTATGCGTGCGATCTTAGTAATCCTCAAGAGCTACAAGAGACAATAAAGCAGATTACAAAAGAAATAGATGTGTTGTATGGGCTGGTGAATAATGCGGGTATTTTTATCCATAAGCCCTTAAATGAACAGAGCTTGCAGGACTGGGAGAAAATCATCGCGGTCAATCTTACCGCTCCATACATTTTATCGCAAGCCTTTGCGCCCATTTTGAAACATGGGCATATCATCAACATCGCATCCACAAGGGCATTTATGTCAGAAGCGGGCACGGAGCCTTATTCTGCATCTAAAGGTGGCATTGTCGCTTTAACACATGCACTTTCGATCTCCCTTGCAGGTTATGTCAGTGTCAATTCCATCAGCCCTGGTTGGATCAATACCGACGAAAGCTATGTGGCAACCGTAGAAGAGCAGGCGTGGCATTCCAGTGGACGCATTGGCAAGCCACGCGATATTGCTGAGGTGGTGAGCTTTTTGTTAGAGCGAGAAGATGGGTTTATCACGGGGAGTGATTTTGTGATTGATGGCGGGGTCTCTAAAAAGATGGTGTATCCATGAAACGATTGTTCGTCGCTTTCGTATTAACCTCTTTAAGTTTATTGGCAGAGTGTTCGTTTAAAACGGATACATTGATTGCAAAAGAGGGTGAAGTAGTTGATAAAAAAAGTGGTTTGATCTGGCGTCAATGTGCTTTAGGACAAGAGTGGCAAAAAGGCAAAGGATGTGTGGGTGAAATAGAACTTTTCAAGCGTAAAGAGGCGGAAGAAAAGGCGAATGCGTTAAGAAAAGGTTGGCGCATACCGAGCATTGATGAGCTTTTAACTTTGGTGGATGAGCGCTGTAAAACACCCGTGATCAACAGCAAATTGTTTGGAAAACTTCATGACACAGGTGAAGGAGCAAATTATCTCAGCTCTTCCATTTACCTTGAAGGAGATGAAGTGATACCAACGCTTTTTTATACGATCAATTTTTTAGATGGAAGTGTGGATGCCCATACGAAGGGCTATATGGGAGCGGTATTCTTGGTGCGTTAAAACTTTTTAAGAGATGTTGGATGACACAGATGCTTTTCATCTCTGGCAACGCGAGCGCATTTCTCACAGATACATTTTGGTTTTGAGACAATTTTGACGATCTTTTTTGTATATGTCGTGATGTCGTCTTTTTTAAGAGAACAGAGTTTTTTGATTTTCATGCTACTCCTTTCTTTTACATGTAACAGTGTAGCACGAAATCAAAAATATTCTCTCATAACATGGTGTTAAACAGCGCCCATAATTTTTTTGGAACTTGTGCCTTTGTGGCTCAGTATCTCTTCATAACTCATCGCTTTTGCCGCACAATCGGTCTTCAAAAGTCCTTCATAAAGTACGTCGATTTTCTTTTTGTTGTCAAGTTTTTTGAGCTCACTTTTATCTAAACCTGATAGATCTAGCAGTTCATTCCAAACCGAACTTTCCGACAATGAGTAGGCATGAATGGTGACACCTTCATAGGTAAATGTGCCATTTTTATC
>JAVHRG010000278.1:0-2026 GCA_036171535.1 Sulfurospirillum sp.
TTGGCTCATAATCATTTTGCGATTGACTTGAGGGAATTCAGCACCTTCTACTTTGGCTCCCAAAGGTATGCCTTGTCCCAACCAGTACATATACGTGACAATCGCACGCATCTCTTTTCCGTTTTCAGGAAGCGATTTTCCATTCATACTGCGGTTCATACAACCATTCACACGCTCTTCAATACTCCCAATACTCTCATCACGGTTACGATATTGTGGGAAAGAGGTAAATGATGACATGAAAGGACCCGACCATCTTTTCGTACCTGCTTCTTGGTGGCACGAAGCACAGGCAAGATTGTTACCAGCGTAACGCATTGTTTTATCGGCAACTTCAGGACCTATGTATTTGTACGTTTCAGCAACCAATGCTTTTCCATACCGTACGGTATCGCCAAACATATTATGAGGAATCGTACTCTCATCGGGTGCTTTCCAATCTTTCACCACTATGGGTTTTATCCCTTTATCTGAGCGCTTGTTAAGCTCAGCCGTATCAAGAGCAAAAAGCCCGCTTGCACAGGATATAACCAGTGCCAGTCGTAACATCACATCTATTCTCATAAAAGCCTCCTTTAGAATAATTCATTGAACTATCATACGCTTTGTGTGTCAATTTATCGTCAATTTCTCTACTAAACTTTTAAGGTATACTTTTGCAATGGTTTCTCTATAAAAAAGGATTTCCCATCAAAAATTTTCGCATCTTTGCACTCTTTTTTGGACTCTTTTGCACTTTGATACTCAGCCTTGGCTTTTTGATCTATCGTGCCAACCATAACCTCTACATTGAAGATGCTAAAAACAGTGTGGAGAGTGTCTTAGGACTCACGCAAGAGCTGATCTCGCATGAAAAACAACTTGCCTTAAGTATAGCACTGATGCTCTCACAAAATGAAACACTCAAAGAGGGTTACCTCACCAATGACAGGGCGTTACTTTTTGAAACCTTGCAGAGCGAAATTTCTAAAACAAAACAGTATCTCCAAATCGAAAATCTTGAAGTGCAACTCCACACCAAAGATGCAAAGGCGTATGTGCGAAGTTGGGATTTTGAAGATTACGGCGATGACCTTTCAACATTTCGCAAAGGCATAGCGCTGCTTCAAAAAAATAAAATGCCACTCGTTGCCATTGAACTTGGCAAACGTTTGAACATTAAAGCACTTTGCCCTATTTATTCTAAGGATACGTTTATAGGATCATTGGAGATTATCATCAGCTTTGACGAAGTCGCTCAAAAGCTCAATGCAAAAAAGATTAATTTCGTTATATTGATGGATAAAGAACTTTTAGAAATTGGTGAATGGATGAAAGAACTCGATCAAATTGATAACTATGTTATTGTCAGCAACAGCTGCCCTAGCGGGTGCATCAATGCCTTGAGTACCATCATCTCTACCTCGACTCTAGAGAAAGGCTTTGCAAGGGAAAATGGCGTACTCTTTGGCTTTACACCACTCTTTGATATCGAAGCTAAACAGGTTGGCTATATTGGTATCTGGTTTGGTGAATCTTTACTGAAAGAGTCTTTGCTCCTTAGAGCTTCCCTTGAACCGCACTCTACCCCTTTACATGTAAAAACACTAGAGCCTGCTATTCAAAACTCGGAACAACATGAGGTACTCATTCGATGAAAATTTTACTCCTTGAAGATGACCACACCTATAATGAAAGCATCAAAGACTCTTTAGAAGAGATGGGCTATGAAGTTAATGCCTTCGAAGATGGACTTACCGCCCTTGATGCACTCTTTGAAAAGCACTATCACCTTGCCCTCTTGGACATTCGCGTACCCCACATGGATGGTTATGAAATTTTAAAAGAGATTCGCAAAGCCAAACTGGATCTGCCTATTATTTTTATTACTTCCCTCACGGACATTAACAACCTCTCTTTAGGTTATGAGCTTGGGTGCAATGACTATTTGCGCAAACCTTTTTCACTTAAAGAGCTTCAGTACCGCGTCTCACAAACGCTCAAAAGTTACCATCTTCATAGTACACTGGATGTCATCCCTCTGACC
>JAVHRG010000279.1:0-10323 GCA_036171535.1 Sulfurospirillum sp.
AAAATTTTTTGTCCATTAAACGCAAAATGTGCTTCTAGCCAACCACGTACCACTTGAGCAGGAAGTGCAAAAATTAGGTATTCACAGTTCAATGCTTCTTCAAGGCTTACAAAATTTTCAATAGGTTTTTGTTGGCGTGAAGTAATTTTACATGTAAAATTGCGAGAAAGTGCAAACTGAAGCGCTTGTCCCCATTTTCCCGCTCCAATAACTGCTATACTCACGCTCTCGCTCGCTTATACATCAAGTCTAGATTTTAAGAGTTCGTTTACTTTAGCAGGATTGGCTGTCCCTTTGCTCTCTTTCATCGTTTGACCGACAAAGAAACCAAAAAGTTTATCTTTACCACTTCTATACTCTGCTACTTTATCTGCATTGGCGCTGATAATCGCATCGATAATCGCTAAAATGGCACCATCGTCACTGACTTGTTTAAGACCTAACTTTTCAATGGCAGCATCCACACTCAAAGGATTTTCCATCAAATAGTCCAACACTTCTTTCGCGGCTTTTCCACTGATGGTACCATCTTCAATACGTTTAACTATCATTGCTAGCTTGATGGCATCCACAGGAGAGGTTACAATGGTCAGACCATGCGTTAATCGCCCTTGAAGCTCTATTGTCAACCATGTAATACTGTTTTTTGCTCCAGCTCCCTCAGCGATCATTGTCTCATAAAATTGAGCCATCTCGACACTGGATGTAATGACCGTTGCATCGTACTCTTTGATGCCATACTCTTTAACCAAACGATCCCTTTTTTCATCGGGAAGCTCAGGGATTTTGATACACTCTGCTAGCATATCATCTGGGATTAAAACAGGCAATAAATCAGGATCAGGAAAATAACGATACTCAGCGCTGTCCTCTTTAGAACGCATGCTACGTGTCTCATTTTTGTCAATATCATAAAGGCGTGTTTCTTGAACCACTTCTCTCTCATAAACGCCGTCTTCCCATGCTGCGCTTTGACGTTCAACTTCGTATTCAATCGCTTTTTGGATAAATTTAAACGAGTTTAGGTTTTTAATCTCAGCTCTGGTATAAAGCTTCGTATCCCCTTTAGGACGAATCGAAACGTTGGCATCACAGCGAAAGCTTCCTTCTTGCATATTGGCATCGCTGATGTCGAGGTAACGCAAAATGGCATGGAGTTTTTTAAGATACAAAACGGCTTCTTCTGAACTTCGCATATCAGGTTCACTCACAATCTCAAGAAGTGGTGTACCTGCGCGGTTCAAATCGACATGAGAAACGCTACCATGATGGATGTTTTTACCAGCATCTTCTTCAAGGTGAGCACGTGTGACGCCAATGCGTTTCGTAGAGCCATCTTCAAAGTCAATGTAAATCTCACCTGCTTCTACGATAGGTATCTCAAATTGGCTGATTTGATACCCTTTTGGAAGATCTGGATAAAAGTAGTTTTTGCGGTTAAAAATAGATTTTTGATTAATAGTTGCATGAATGGCTGTACCTAAAGCAATCGCTTTTTTTACCGCCTCTTTATTTAAAACAGGCAGCGCTCCAGGGAGTCCTAAGCAAACTTCACATACATTGGTGTTAGGTTCGTCTCCAAAACTGGTTGGACAACTGCAAAAAATCTTGGTTTTTGTGTTTAACTGAGCATGAACTTCTAGTCCAATAACGACTTCAAATTCCATTAACTTCCCTTTGGATTAATCTAAAAAAAAGCGGATCGAGGCAAAACCGTACACTCCAACCTCTTCACAAGCTTTCACCTGCTCAGCGTTGATGATGCCACCAAGCGCGAAACACTTAATATGGATTTTATCATTTATTTCTTTTAACTTCTCTAAACCAAGCGGTTTTCCCTTATTGGGCGTTGGGAAAATAGGACTAAAGGTAATCGCATCTGCTCCTCTTTTTTCAGCTTCTATTATCTCTTCTAAGGTATGGGTACTTACAATGACTTCCAATCCTAGTGCTTTGGCATTTTCAATTACATGTAAAGAATTAGAAGGCAGATGGACACCATCACACCTAAGTTCATACGCTAGTTTAAAATCCGTATGCAAATAAAGTTTTGTTTTTGCATCTTGCAAGAAAGCGTTTGCGACGGCTTTGGAAAGTGAAGTATAATCCGAGGTTGTTTTATCACGAAGACAGATGTAATCAGGCTGATATTTTGCCTTTACATGTAAAAGTTTTTGAATGACTTCTGTCGAGTTGGAAGTATAAGAAGCAGGATCAGTGATGAGATAACGTTTGATCATCGAGGCTGAGTTTTTCTAAAAGATCTGTCTGCTTTTTGAGCTCATCTAGCGTATCCAGTTGCAGTTGTGCCATCTCAAATTTAATGGCAAAAAAGCACCCTATGAGAAAAAAGAAAAGAGCGATAAGAGAAGCAATACTATAACCAAAAGGGAGGAAAAGTAGAAAAGTATAACCTCCCCCTGCCATTGCAAGAGCCCAAGAGGCTCCTTGCAATAGACTGAGGAGTTTTTCAAAACGCGTTCGTTGTTGCAACAAAAGTATACTTTTTAGTGCTCTTCACTAATTAAAACAGCACCTGCAAGATAAACATAAGTTAAGATCATAAAAATAAACGTCTGCAAGAATGCAGAGAATGTTAAAAGCGCATACGCAGGAAGTGGTGCTATCCAAGGTGCAAGCATCAAAACAACTGCAAGAAAGAGATCATCACCTTTGATGTTACCGAAAAGTCGGAATGTTAAAGAGACAATTCTCGAAAAGTGAGAAACTACTTCAATAGGAAACATAAGAGGTGCTAAAACTTTCAATGGTCCCATAAAGTGTGCAAAATAATGTATTACACCATTGACACGGATACCTTCGTAATTATAATAGACAAACACCATCAAAGCAAGTGCTAATGTCATATTAAGATTACCCGTCGGTGATTCAAAACCAGGAATAATACCAATAACGTTTGCAATAAATACCATCAAACCAATCGTAGCTACCAATGGTAGATATTTACGCGCCAACTCTTCACCAATGACATCTTTACCCATAGAGACGACGCTCTCTAGATACGCTTCCATGACATTTTGAACACCACTTGGTACCAATTGCATTTTAGAAGTTGCAAGTTTTGCCAAGGCAAGACTGATAACACCAACCAATAAAACATGTGATACAAAGATGAAGTCATGAGTGTGGTTAATAAGACCTAAAAATGTAAACATTTCGCCCATTACACATTTCCTTCGTTAATAATTTGCGTGATTGTACCGATAAATCATTTAATAGTAGTTTAAGGCTTCGGTTTTTTGCGAAGTTCGCTGACCTGTTGCCCACCAATTCCCCAATTATCCATATCAACTTCGTCAATGGTGACAACTGTTGTAGCTGGATTTTTACCAAGAACACTGACCAAAAGATTTGTAACTCCAGCAATGAGCTCTTCTTTCTGCTCTTTTGTTGCACCTTCTTTGGTGATTTTGATATTTACATAAGGCATATTTACTCCCTTTCTAATAATCTATGTGCACGGTTCAGTGCCATATCAATGTTATCTGTGATGTTTTCTAACCCTATTTTTTTCTCAAATCCAAGGCGGCGTATTTTAAGCTTAATGTGCTCATTAACTCCTGAAAGTACAAGAATCGTTCCATTGCCTTGGCAAAGGTCAAAAAATTCATCTAGCGCATGAAGTCCTGTTGCGTCAATCATAGGAACATGGCGCATACGCAAAATGAAGACTTTTGGAGGATTGCTCACTTCACTGAGGATATTTTTAAGACGATCGGCAACACCAAAAAAGAAAGGTCCATCAATTTCATAAACTTCAACATCTTTAGGGACAATTTTTTTAGAGATAGCATTTGTATCTTCAACGTCTAAAGGCTCATCATCTTCATCTAAAGGCATTCCAATAGTATTTTTGGTATCAACAATACCTGTAACATCAATCATGCGTTTAATGAACAAAAGACCAGCTAACATAATACCTGTTTGTACACCCGTATTAAGATCGATCAAAACTGTGAGAAAAAAAGTCATTAAAAGCACAACGATATCATTACGTTCGGATTTGAGAGCAATGGCTTTAAAATGGTGAAATTCACTCATATTCCATGCCACGACAATCAAGATAGCAGCCAATGTCGCTAAAGGAATAAGCACAATAAATTTAGAAAATAAAAACATAAAAATGAGTAACATAAGGGAATGTACAACCCCTGCAATAGGACTATAGGCACCTGCTTTAATATTCGTAGCAGTTCGTGCAATCGCACCCGTGGCAGCAATACCTCCAAAGAGAACGGAAGCAATATTCGCAGCGCCTTGTGCCATAAGCTCTTTATTGGAATGGTGACGATCACCCGTCATACCATCGGCTACAACACATGAAAGTAGTGATTCAATGGCACCCAAAAGGGCAATCGTCATTGCATCAGGAAAAACTGCACGTATCTTTTCCAAAGAAAATGCAGGAATTGATGGGTATGGCAAGGTAGATGGCAGTGCTCCAAATTTAGAACCAATCGTTTCAACAGGAAGTTTAAAGAGATAAACGGCAAGTGCTGAGAGAATAATCACAATAATAGGCGTTGGAACATGAGGAAAGCGATGGCGCAATTTAATCAGAAGTGCCATACTAATCACTCCAATTGCCAAGGCATAATAGTTTACATGTAAAAACTCTGTAGAATAAAGTTTCCACTGATCAACGAACTCTGCTGGCATTTTGGCGATAGGTAGCCCCAAAAAATCTTTAATCTGTGAAGAGAAAATAATAAGTGCTATACCTGTAGTAAAACCAACCGTAACAGGATAGGGAATATACTTGATGATATTCCCCAGTTTGAAAACACCCATAAAAAAGAGCATAACACCTGCTAAAAATGTAGCAATGACTAAACCATCGTATCCGTGTTTTAAAATAACCGCATAGAGTACCACAACAAAAGCCCCTGTAGGACCTCCAATCTGGTATTTACTTCCGCCAAAGAGTGAGATGATAATTCCCGCAACTACGGCGGTAAACAACCCTTTTTCGGGACTAACGCCACTGGCTATTGCAAAAGCCATGGCTAAAGGTAAGGCAATGATTGCAACGGTAGCGCCGGCTACAATGTCAGACGATAACTTTGCAACGGAGTAGCCTTCCCTTAAAACAGTAAAGCTCCTTGGGAGCCAATACTTTATATTCATTCTGAACCTTAAAGAAAAATTTTCTCTTGTCCTAAGCGATAGAGTGCAAAATCGTATTTGACAGGATCACTCGGATCAATCTTTTTAAATGACTCACTCAACTCTAAAACAGCTTTAAAATCATACGTTTTTCGCTGAATTAAGCCTAATTTTTTTCCTAACGCGAAGGTATGAGTATCAAGCGGTACCAGTAAATCTTTGGTATTAACACCGTGCCAAAGACCAAGGTCAAGATGATCTTTTCGAACCATCCATCTTAGATACATATGCCATCGTTTATAAGGAGAGTGTGGGTTTATGGGAGGTATTGTACCCAATAAAAACTGATAGCCACCTGAACGGTAGGGATTTAGATCGTATAACATTGCTATTAGCGCGCGTAAACCATCCATAACATTCGCTCTTTTTTGGTAGGCTGAGACAAAAGTAGACTCTAGTGAACCTTCTTTTTTAAGACGACTCAGTGTTATAAAAAGTGCTTGAATATCTTGGGAATTTTGAAAACGATAGTAATGAGACTCTAGTGTTTGCTGTATCGTAGTTTCATCGGTATCCAGTAGTGAAAAATCCAAGCTCTCCAAAAACTTTATGATTGCGGGAACATTACCATACGCAAAGAGTGCACAAATAAGGGAACTAAATTCATCGTTATACCGTGAAGCAATCATTAAAGGATCAGGACGATCTAAGGAAATTTCTTCTGAGTGATTACGTTTAGAGGCTTCTTCTTTTAAGAGTGTTGCAATTTGATCAAATGTCATTTAAAATATCTTTTTCATTACTCTTGCTTTGCAAATAATCAGAGAGATTGATGAGCGAAAGAGTGACTAAAAAGATCAGAAAACCTGGGAAGAAACTGAGCCACCATGCAATGTCAATGACCTCTTTCCCTTCACTAATAATCACACCCCAGCTCATCTGAGGAGGTGTAATACCAATACCCAAAAAGCTAAGGCCACTCTCTGCTAAAATCGCTCCACTAACACCAAAGGTAAAGCTAATAAAAAAGATAGGCGCTAATAAGGGAGCATAATATTTAAAAATAATTTTAAAGGTATTGACGTTTGAGAGTTTGAGAATTTTAATAAATGGTGTATTGGAGATAGCAAAGCTTTCACTACGAATCATCCTTGCCATACCCATCCATCCTGTGATCGAAATAATAAAAATAAGCACCCATACTGAAGCACTCATATAACTAATTAAGGCTAAAAGAAGGAAAAATGTAGGGAAAGTGAGAAAAAGATCAATCACAATTATAATAAGTTTATCAACATTTTTTTGAAAAAATCCTGCACTGATACCAATCATAAGCCCTGCCAAACTAGAAATCAATGCACTTAAAATACCAATAATCAAAGAGACTTGACCACCGATCATCAAGCGAGCAAAAAGATCACGCCCTAACCTATCTGTACCTAGGAGGTAATCATCACTAGGAGGTAATAAAATAGCAGATGGATTAAGATCATAGGCTGATCCTGTATAAAAAGGAGGAAAGATAAAACAGAATAGGAAAATGAGCACTAAAATAAAAGTGCTCAAAAAAGGAAATTTTTTCACTATTGTTTAATGCCTAAGAGAGTATCGAGCATTTCATTAATAGTTGTAATAATTTTTGCTGCTGCTGTATATGATTTTTGATACTGTATCAATTTTGCTAACTCTTCATCTTTATTAACACCACTAATGGATTGAAATTGTGTATTAATTGTATTGTACAGTGCCTCATTCGTATCATAACTCGATTTAGAAGCGGATGCATCCGTTGCTACTTTTGTTGTGACAAAACTGTAATAACCTGAAAGTGTATCACTTGATACCGATCCACTTTTTCCATAAAAGTTTACTTTATTGTATTGTAATTGTAACATAGCATTGGCAACATCTTGATTGCCAGAAATGGGTGCCCCACTACCTTTTATCAACGAAGAATCTTTTTTATATTCAGCTTTTACCGTGATATTAGAAGCATCTGTACCGGTAAAAAATTGATTTATTCCTACGGTACCAGGAAAATTTGTTCCCTTATCTTGAATGGCAATTGTATAACCATTATTAATACTTGTAGGAGAAAGAGAAAATGCTCCATTGTCCGTAAATGTCGCTTTGAAATAGTCATCGACATCATTCTGGGAGTTATTATCCTTATTATCATCTGTGCTTGTATTCATTTGAGTTAATATACTTTTTGAAAAGGTATCATCTCCCATAGTTGTAGCATTATCAATGGTAATAGTCTTGCGAGCAACTTCTTTACCCGCGCTGTCATAAACAACCATATCGAAATTACCATTTTCAACATTGTTATAGGCATTTTGTAAAGAGGTATTACTTTTAAGGTCTAAATTAGGTGTTTGCATACTTGTTTGAGCACTTTTTGCATAAACATTGTTAGTTTCAGTAATGATACTTTGAGCAAAGGTATCAAGATTGTTGACATAACTTTGAATCGTACCATCTTGTGGATAGCCTCCATTAACGTTAGGATCAATCACACGACCTCTAAGATCCAACATTGAACCAATTTTACCACCTGATAATTGTTCCGTTAAGTTATAACGTGTACCATCTTGAACTTCAGAGTAAATAGAATAATAACTACTTCCATTGGAACTATTATCAATCACAAGCGGATGAAACGTTGAACCATCAACTAACGTAGCACCGGCAATATTGAGATAATACTGTGTTCCAGTGTCTGTCATATTTGCATCAACACTATCATTGCTGATGAGATTCCCTTTTGAAACAGAAAAACCCACAAGATTTGAAAGAGTCAGTTCTAATTGATCACGTTTATCTCGAAGATCATTGGCATAATTACCTTTTTGAGATTCAATGGTGGCAATTTGTTTATTAACATCTGCCATCTGCTGACCAATACTATTGACTTCGTCAACCGTACTTTTAAGCTGAGTATTCACAGAGTCTTGAAGATTTCGAATGGTTTCTCTGGTTGATTGGATATCGCCACTTAAGGTTGAAGCAGCTTGGACTAATGCTATTTTTTGGGAGCCAGCTGTTGTATTGGACGCAAGATTATTCCACTCAGTGAAATACGATGTTAAATCTTTTGCAATACCTGCATCACTTAAATCTGGAAAATATTTTGCAACTTCTTGAAGCGATTGCGATGAACTGGTATCATATGAAAGATTGGTAGCAGCACTTCGAAGCTTAGAAAAGACCAATTCATCATGAATACGTGTAATAGAAGTAACAGTGACACCAGAGCCGATACTCACACCTTGTCCACTTAGTGCAGGACTAGCACTAAAACTTACTCTTTGACGCGTATAAAAATTATTTTGGGCATTGGCAATATTTTGACTTGTGGTTGCTACTGCAACTTGGGCAGCATTTAATCCAGAATTACCTGTGTTTAAAATCCCAAATAAGTTACTCATAACCTATGCCCTAACTTTGAGTAAAGAAGCTGGCTGGTGGTCTGATATTTTATACCCTTCCATATCTCGTGGAAAAATACTATCGAGTAAAACATTGTAAAATTGGCTGATAGTAACCACATACTTTGCATATTGCTTATTGCAAACTTTAAGTTCAGAGAGTTTGAGTTTCATCTGTGCTAAAAGTTCTTTTTGTTCGACACTCAACAACTCTTCAAGGGATGTTTTGCCACTCTCTTTGAGCATTTTCATCAGTTCATTGTCTAAAAGAGATTTTTTAGTTTCAAATGACTGAATTAAATCGTTTTTAATTTTTGCTCGCTCAAAAACCTCACTATGATCGGCAACTTTAATAGCTGCTATATCTTTTTGTGTTTGTTCAATGAGGTTTTCAATATCTTTAATAGCATTGTGTAAGTAGTGTGTCAACATCTTGTTATCCTTTTACATGTAAGGATTTAGATCAACTCTTCCGCGGCTGCTTGAGCAGTTTTTGCTAGATCGACTTTATACGTTCCATTTGCGATCTGCTCTTTGAGTGCGGAGACTTTATCTACACCTTCAGTTTTTTCTGTTTTAGTTATCCCTTTAGATGAATCATCTTTGGGGGCACTTGGTTGTATATACGCCACATTGGACGTCTGAATTTTTGAAATCATTTTAAACCCTTTTTTTGGTTTGGAAGTTCTTAACTACCATATCGTCCAAAATGATAAAACTTTAACGACCTTCTTTTAAATACGTAAATAACATCTCACTTAATCCTAATTTTCCACTTAAAGCATTACTCATGGTATCGTTATACATGGATTTATAGATCTTATCGCCAGCATCTTTAGGGAAAAGGCTATTTTCATTATTGTCCTCACTGTTAATTGCAATATCAAGAATTTGTTTCACAAAAAAGGCTTCAAACTTATCGGTCTGTTCTCTAAGTGCTGCATCATTTTTTGCATTGACATCTACGTGTTTGATGCTTCCACTGTAATTGGCATTTAAAAGAGCTACGCTGCTATCCGTTGTTTGCATTAGATAATCTCCAATGATGCTGTAATGGCACCGGAACGTTTTATATTTTCCAAAATTGAAATAATGTCTTTTGGCTTTGCTCCAAGTTTTGTAAGAGCACGTGCAATATTAGCAACCGTCATGCTCTCTCTTTTAATTTTAATGCGATTTTCGGTACTTGCAATCTGTACATCACCACCAATATCCACACTCTTGTCATCAAGAGGAACATCACTGGCTTCAATTTTAATCGTAATATCGCCATGTGTTACCACAACAGGATCAACTTTAACATTAACTCCTGAAACAATGGTTCCTGTTCGTTCATCAATAACGATTTTGTCCTCTTTTTCATACTTCACATCAACATCTAATGTTTTTGCTAAAAACTCAACCGTTGTCAAATTTTCAGGACGCATCATACGAATGGTTCTTGAATCCGTAGCTACTGCTACTTTTTTACCAAATTTTTTATTGAGTTCATTTTGAATTGAGACTGCTGTATTAAAATTAGCCTCTTTAAGAGAAAGGTTAACATACTCTTGATCGTGTAGATTATTTTCGATTTCACGCTCTACGGTAGCTCCACCAAAGATATTGGCAGAAGCAGGATGGTTCAGTTGACCTTTCTCTTTACCATTCATACCACCAATGGTAAGTGAGCCTTGTGCCAAAGAGTAGATTTTGCCATCAACACCTTTCAGTGGTGTCAAAATAAGATTTCCACCTTGCAGTGACTTTGCATCTCCAATAGAAG
>JAVHRG010000280.1:0-10274 GCA_036171535.1 Sulfurospirillum sp.
TTCAAGCAGTTTATGTACCAGCAGATGATTTAACTGATCCTGCTCCTGCAACAGTTTTTGCACACCTAGATGCAACAACCGTCCTGAACCGTTCGATTGCAGAAAAAGGTATTTACCCAGCTGTTGATCCACTTGATTCAAGCTCACGTATGTTAAGCCCTGAAATTTTAGGTGTAGATCATTATAATATCTCACGTGGAGTTCAAGCAGTTCTTCAAAAATATAAAGATCTTCAAGATATCATTGCCATTCTTGGTATGGATGAGCTTAGTGAGGAAGATAAAGTTACGGTTGATCGTGCTCGTAAAATTGAAAGATTCCTTTCTCAACCATTCTTTGTTGCGGAGGTATTTACAGGAAGCCCTGGAAAATATGTTACTCTTGAAGAGTCAATTGCAGGTTTTAAAGGTATTTTAGAGGGTAAATATGATGATTTACCAGAAGCTGCTTTTTATATGGTGGGCAGCATTGAAGAGGTTATTGAAAAAGCGGCAAAACTAAAAAGCTAAGAAGCGATAAGGTTAAAAAATGAATACATTAAAATTAGAAATTGTGACTCCAACAGGTCAAATTTTTGCTAACGATGTAAAGAGTGTTACGCTTCCCGGCAAAGAGGGTGAGTTTGGTGTTTTACCAAACCACGCCTCTTTAGTAACGCTATTACAAGCAGGCGTAATTGATATTGAGCTTAAAGATGGAAACCATGATGTTGTTGCCATTAATTGGGGTCATGTCAAAGTAGATGAAAATTCTGTAACCGTTTTAGCGGATGGTGCTGTCTCAATTGGTGGAACGAGTGAAAGCGAAGTATCAAAATCTTTAGAGGCTGCTAAACAACTTCTAGAGAGTATTAGTGACTCAGATGTCGCTATTGCAATGGCTACAGCAAAAATCGACTCAATTGCAAAAACAAGGAAGTTTTAAATCTTATGTCATCATTTGAATTATTTTTAAACTATTTTGCAAGAAGTGGTTTTTTTACGTGGGTAATTTTGATCTGGTTATCAGCTTATTTTATCATTACATGTGGTATTTTTTTTAGTAGATACCTTTATTTAGGTTATTGGCTCTCAATCGAAAAAAATTCATTAGAGTCAATGCTCATGGGTGCAAAGAATGTACGGGATGATTCAATTCTTCGGAAATGTTCAAGTGCAGCAGGTGCTTCTGAAAAACTTTTAAATGTATGTAAAAATGTTGCTGAAAAAAATGCAACCAGTGGATTATGGATGCTTTCTATTATTGCTTCAACGGCACCTTTTATTGGATTGTTTGGCACGGTCGTCTCAATTCTACAAACATTTAGTGGACTTGGCCAATCAGGTAGCGCATCTCTTGGTGTTATAGCTCCTGCGATCAGTGAAGCCTTAGTTGCAACAGCGACAGGTATTTTTGTAGCTATTCCTGCATACAGCACAAACCTTTTCCTTCGAAGAAAAGCCTATGAAGTTATTGTATATGTGCAAAGAGAAGTAGATATTTTACTTTCCGCAAACGAGACAAGAAGAGATAACTAACATGATGAGTCAATTGGATGAAGTACCAGAATTAAATATTACTCCATTAGTGGATATTATGTTGGTACTCCTCGCTATTTTAATGGTAACAACACCTGCTTTAGTGTATGAAGAGGTAATTAAACTACCTGATGGTAGCAAATCCTCTGTGGTTAGTAAACTTCCTGAACTTGAAATTCGAGTAACAAAAGAGAAAAAAGTTTATATTAAAAGTGATAGCTTTACACTCTCTGAATTCCCTGATAGTTTTATGATGCAAAAAAGTAAGTATCCTCTTAAAAGTATTGTTTATATTAAAGCAGATGAAGGTCTTTCTTACAAAGATGTAATGTTTGTGCTCAAAACGATTAAACAGGCTGGTTTTACTAACGTATCTTTAGAAACGAATGGATAAATACTGTGTCGAGTGTGAATAGATATGCCTCTCTTGGATGGACTTTGTCCATCTTCCTCTATATATGCCTTTTAGTTGGTCTTGCTTATGTCTTAAGCTCTCAGAAAGATACTATCAAAAATTATACTTCAAACAAAGATCCTATGAATGTTTCTTTGGTTGAGCGCAAAAAGAATGATTCTGAAAAGCCAAAAGAGGAACGAAAAAAAGAAGAGGTTCAAAAACCAGTTGAAAAACCGGCAGAAAAACCTGTTTCTGAAGAGAAAAAAGTTGCTTCTTCTCCTAAAGAGGCTGTAAAAAGTCAATCACTCAGAGGTCTCTTTGAAGACATCAATACTTCTAAATTACCTCCTGATGCAAAAGAACAGAAAAAAGACCAAACTACGCCAACACGTATCAAACCAAATAAAGATGAAACCAAAGAAAAAAGTGAGAATGCTGCGTCCAAAATTGCAAACTCCTTGAATTTTTCTGAACAAAAGCATTCAATTGATACCAAAAAAGGTGGTGAGTATGATCCATTCATTGGCAAAGTTCAAGAGATCCTAGAAGAAAATTGGCAAAAGACAATTGATACGGAAAATGGAAATGTCGCTAAAGTTGTCATCAAAGTAAGTGATCGAGGAACCTTTAGTTATAAAATAGTTTCTTTGTCTTATAATAATGAATTCAACACGAAGCTCAAAGAATTCTTAAAAGCTATGGAAAGCGTAGAATTTCCAAAGTATGAAAAAGGACCACTATTTGATATGCAGGTTGAATTTAAAGATATAAAGGAGTAAAACATGATCAAAAAAATAGTTGCTTTCTTCTTTTTGACAATTTTTGTATATGCCTCAGATGCAACGGTAGAAATCGTCAAAAAAATAGATGTGCTACCAAAAATTGCTGTACAAGATGCAAGTCCAAAAAATGTTGATTTGGAGTTTAGAAAAAGCTTTTTCAAACTTATTGCAGGAGATTTACGTGTTAGTAGCCATTTTAATGTACTTGACGAATATTTGCAGAGTAGTTATGAAGGTGGCCCCTTAGAAAATTTTCTATCTGATAAAAAAGTAGATATGATTTTGCGTTTTAGTTTAGGGCAAGATTTCAATACTGCATCAGCAAATGTAAAATTGATTAATGCCAAAACTGGTGCAACAACATTCGAAAAGTCGTATAGTATTAATGATAAAAAAAGAAATCCTTTCTTAGCGCATAAAATTGTTGTTGATGCAAATGATCAAGTGGGGGCACCTTCCGTTAAATGGATGGAGCAATCGGTCTTATTTGCACGGTATACAGAAGCAAAAAAAAGCGAAATTGTTATTTCAGACTATACACTCAGCTATCAAAAATTGGTTGTTTCAGGTGGTCTAAATGTTTTTCCTAAATGGGCGAATACAGATCAAAATGCATTTTTTTACACTTCCTATAATGGTGCTGAACCAACTATTTATAGATATGATTTAAAAGATGGAAGCAGGAGAAGTATTATTTCAAGTTCGGGAATGCTTGTTTGCTCTGATATTTCAAAAGATGGTAATAAGTTACTTCTAACGATGGCACCTAAAGATCACCCAGAGATTTATTTGTATGATTTACAGACTAGGAAAATCACTAAGATTACAGATTATTCAGGTATTAATGTGAATGGAAATTTTATTGATAATGACAAGCGTATTGCTTTTGTCTCAGATCGATTAGGAAATCCTGATATATTTGCGCAAGGAATTTACGATAAAAGCTTTGAAAAACTCGTTTATCATGGGAAAAATAAGAATTCTATCTCAACGTATGATAATTATATTGTTTACTCTAGCAGAGAAGGTGATAGTGAATTTGGAAGAAACACTTTCAATCTCTATTTAATTTCGACAAAAACAGATTATCTTAGGCAATTGACAGCGTCAGGAGAAAATCTTTATCCACGTTTTTCGCAAGATCCTGATACTATTATGTTTATAAAACAATTTGGAAATCAGAGTGCTTTGGGGATAATTCGACTAAATGCAAACAAAACATATCAGTTTCCGTTAAAAATAGGTAAACTTCAGTCAATTGACTGGTGATTTTTTAAAAAAAATGTGGTATAATTCCGAAGTTTTTAAATTTGAACTTTTAAAAAGGATCTAATAATGGGTAAATTAGCTTTAACAAGCTTAGCGGTAGCGGTTTTGGTTTTAACAGGTTGTAGCCAAAAAAGTCCAGAGGTCGATATGACTAAAGGAACTGGTGATACAAAAGGTGCTGGTGTAAATGATGGTATGAGTGCACTTCAAAAATTGATTGCTTCTTTAGAAGCTAATTCTAAAACAATCTATTTTGATTTTGATAAATACAATGTCAGAAAAGACCAACAAGCAAATATTGATGCAGACGCTGCATTATTCAACTCAGCTGAGGCTAAAAGCTTCTCAATCAAAGTTGAAGGTAACTGCGACGAATTCGGTACTGATGAATATAACTATGCACTTGGTCTTAAAAGAGCAAAAAGCGTTAAAGATGGTTTAGTTGCTAAAGGTATGGTTGCAGACAGAATTACAGTTGTAAGTTATGGTGAGAGCAATCCTGCTAGCACAGAGCACAATAAAGAGGCTTGGGCTAAAAACAGAAGAGCAGAATTTAAAGTACTTCCATAATCTTGATTGAATGAAAAAACAAATTCTTCTATTTTCGATAGCATTGCTGCCTCTGGCAGCGCTATCGAACGAACCCTCAGCCTTTGGTGGTAATACAAGTGACATTGATACTGGTAGTGCTACAACATCTTATAGTAATACAGTCAGTGTCAGTGACAAAAAATATTTTCAAAATAATCAAAAAGCAACATTAGCAACAACTAACGAGAATGCTAGTTCATCAAAAGCCGATTCGAGTAATCTCTCTGAACAATATGAGGGAATGCGCTCAGTAATGGATAGCTATGCGAGTAAAATTGCTAAGCAAGATGACAAAATGCGTCAACTTGAAGAAGAAAATAAAAAGCTCCGAGACTATGTTGAAGAAAATCGTAAAATTCAAGCCGATAATCAAGAAAAAATTAAAGCGGTTGTTGGTGAACTTGGCTCACTTATTGATTCAATCAACAAAAACTATGTTCCAAAAGATAAATTTGATCAACTTGCTAATGAAGTAAGAGGTGGCAAGAGTGCACCTAAAACAGTAGTAACACCTACAACTGAATCTACCAAAAAAGATACAGTAAAAGAAACTCCTCCTACTAAAGCAATTTCTGCAAAAGACCTTAGTACAAAAGATAGTGCGACGTTGATAAAAGAAGCTGATGATTTATTGGAAAAAAAATCCTATCCAGACGCACAAACACTATACTCAGAACTTTTACATCGTAATTATAAGCCAGCTAAAACAAATTTTAGTTTGGGTGAAGTGGCATATAATCAAAAAGCCTATTCTACTGCTATTGAACATTATAAAGCAAGTATTTCTGCATCGGATAAAGCAGCTTATACTCCAGCACTTTTATATCACACAGGTGTTTCATTTGAAAAGCTTGGTAAAACCAAAGAGGCACAAGGTTTTTATAAAGCTCTTAAAGATGGTTATCCTGATTCTCCAGAAGCAAAAAAAGTTAAATAACTTTTTTTATACATTTTCTTGCACAAAAAATAGACTTAAAAATTTCTCCTAAGGGCATATACAACAAATATATGTTAAAATCTAATGTTTATAAATTAAGGGAGAAAATATGAGTATTAGTGATAATCAAGTAGTTTCAATCCATTATGAGCTTAGAAATGTTGATAATGGTGAAATTTTAGATAGTAATCTTAATGCAGCGCCACTTTCTTTTATTGTTGGAAAAGGTCAAATTATTCCAGGATTAGAAGAAAAAATTAAAGAGCTTAAAGCTGGCGATAATGCTGACATTAAAGTAGTTGCAGCTGATGCCTATGGCATTTATGATGATACGGCTGTTCAAACATTGCCAAAAGAGCAATTCGCAGGACTTGAGCTTCAAGTAGGTATGACACTTTATGGTCAAGGCGAACACGGTGAGACAGTTCAAGTTATTGTTAAAAGCTTTAATGATGAGACCGTTGAAATCGATTTTAACCATCCTTTAGCGGGAAAAGATCTTTTATTCGCAATTAGCATTGTAGAAGCACGTGATGCTACAGCGGATGAGCTTTTAAATGGCTATGTTGGTGGTGGACACAGTTGTGGATGTGGATCAGGTGGATGCGGTTCACATGATCATGATGAAGAAGGTGAGTGTTGCGGTGGACACGATCATGGGGATGATCACGAACACGGTGAAGGTGGATGCTGCGGCGGCGAAAGTCACTCCCATGGTGGCGGATGTTGTGGATCACACTAATTATATAGCAAAGTCAAGAGCCTCGATGGAGGCTCTTAAGTCTGCGAATCTTCTTAAAAGCGTTACAATTAATGCGCTTATTTTAGGTGAAAGTGGTGTAGGTAAGCAAAGTCTTGCAAACCATATTATTTCAGCACCTATTGTTGATGCGAGTGCTTTCAATGAGCTGTTAGCTCTCATTGAGACGAACAGTAGTCTCATCGTCAAAAACTTTCACAAAATCACTAATTATAAAAAACTTAAAATTGCTTTAGATGTTCATAAAACACGCATTATTGCTACATCAAGTTTGCCTATAGGCGAAGCACTCATGGATGAATTTTTCAGTCTTAAAGTTGTTATTCCACCTTTGCGTGAGCGTGAGGAAGATGTAATCCCTTTGATGGAAAAATTTGCTCAAGAAGCATGCATGATGTTTGATGGAGAGTTTGGTGAGGCTCCCTCTTTAGAAGAGATTGTCCCCGACTTAAGTAAAAACTGTTATTCTCTACGACGCTCAGTGTATAATGCTTATTTGATGAACTCCTTTGGTGAAGAAGAAATCTTGGCTATGATGGAGCGTTTTTTATCCCAACGTATTGGTGGGAGAAATGACTACCGCGAGCTATTGTACCTTTTCGACGTCCCAATGATTAAAAGCGGTTATGCAAAATTTGGTTCACAACTTGCTATTAGTGAAAAATTTGGTCTTAATCGAAATACACTACGCAAAAAAATCAACGATTACAAAGATAGATTAAAAATAGACTAGATGTTTGCCTTTGTCGAAAGTCTACAAAGCTTACATGTAAAATATAAAAGGTTAATCAATGCATAATAGTATCTTCATATTTCCTGGACAAGGTAGCCAAAAAATTGGCATGGGAAAGGATTTTTACGATAACACATCTATTGCAAAAGAGATGATTGAAAAAGCAAGTCATAGAGTAGGCTTTGATTTTACAACGCTTCTGTTTGAAGAAAATGATAGGTTAGATCAAACAGAGTTTGCTCAACCTGCTATTTTATTAGTCAGTCTCATTGCACATCGTCTTTTTTTGGAACAGTGTAAAGTGGCACCTAACGTAGTTTTAGGACACTCCTTAGGTGAGTTTTCAGCCCTAAGTGCAGCAGGAGCTATGGATTATCTGGATGCTGTGGAATTAGTGTACCAACGTGGTCTTTTAATGAAACAAGCCTGTGAAGGCATCAATGCTGGTATGATGGCACTCTTGGGCTTGGATGATAAAAGTGTTGAAGCTATTACATGTAAAGAACGCGAATTGGGTAAAAAAGTTTGGCCTGCTAATTACAATGGTGACGGACAGATCGTTATTGCTGGAAATCGTGATGATCTTGTAGCGCTAGAACCACTTTTTAAAGAAGCTGGGGCAAAAAAATCTGTTCTTCTTCCTATGTCTGTAGCAAGCCACTGTCCACTTTTAAGTTCAGCACAACTAAAACTTGAATTTTATTTGGAAAAATGGCTCAAAGAGAGTTTTGCAATGCCTGTTATTTCAAATGTTACAGCCAGTGCATATCAAAGTAAATCTGAGGCGAAAAAACTTTTGTCTGAGCAGTTAGTTTCACCTGTAAAATATAAACAATCTATTTTACATGTAGAATCTTCCACCGACTCCTTTATTGAATTTGGTGGTTCTGTCCTCAAAGGTCTCAATAAACGAATCACTCAAAAGCCAACGTATAGTATTAACGATATGAAAAGTTTAGAAGAAGTGCTTGCACTTTTGTAAAAGGGATAAGATGAAAATAGCCATTATGGGCGCGATGGTCGAAGAGATCACGCCACTTTTAGAATTTTTTGGAAAATATGAGACAATAGAATTTGCAAAGAATCGTTACTATACCATGTCGTACAAGGGAATAGATTTAATCATTGCTTATAGCAAGATAGGTAAAGTCAATGCAAGCCTTACCGCTTCAACACTCATTGAAAAATTTGGAGCTCAAAAGCTTCTTTTTTCAGGTGTTGCAGGTGCGCTAAACCCTTCACTTAAAGTAGGTGATTTGCTAGTTGCAACAAAACTTGCTCAACATGATCTTGATATTACAGCGTTTGGGCATCCTCATGGATATGTACCTGAGGGATCTGTGTATGTTGAAACGGATAAAGCTCTCACAGAAATAGCTAAAAAAGTAGCGTCTGCTCAAAAAATAAAATTGCTTGAGGGCATTATTGCTACGGGTGATCAATTTATTTGTGATAATGTGAAAAAAGAATGGATACATACCACTTTTAATGCAGATGCAACCGAAATGGAAGGTGCTTCTGTGGCTGTAGTCTGTGATGCCCTGAAGGTTCCTTTTTGTGTACTTCGTGCCATCAGTGATGCCGCTGATATGGATGCAGGCTTTAGCTTTGATGAATTTTTGGTCAGTTCCGCTAAAGAGAGTGCTCAGTTTCTAATAGCGATGCTGGACGAACTTAGTCATGATCGACATTAGTAAACGCCTTTTACGCATAGCTGGGCGCACCAATGCCCATTATAACCTCATAAGCGAGGGTGATAAGATTTTGCTTGGACTCAGTGGTGGTAAAGATTCATTGAGTCTTGCGCATATCTTAAAACATATGCAACGTGTAGCCCCTTTTGATTTTGAATTTAAAGCTGTTACCATTGCCTATGGGATGGGTGAAGATCTCCAAATCTTACACAAGCATTGTTTAGATCATGAGATAGATCACGAGATTGTAGATACGAAGATTTTTGAGCTTGCCCAAGATAAAATTCGTGAGAATTCTTCTTTTTGTAGTTTCTTTTCACGCATGAGACGAGGAGCGCTTTATACCTATGCGCTTGAGCATGGTTATAGCAAACTTGCCCTTGCACATCACCTTGACGATGCCGTAGAGAGTTTTTTTATGAACTTCTCCCATAATGGAACACTTCGTTCTATGCCGCCTATTTACAAAGCACAAAATGGTTTGTATGTCATTCGCCCTTTAATTCATGTACGCGAGCGTCAACTACGTGATTGCGCCATGGATGCGAAGATGCCGATTATTGGGGATGAAGCGTGCCCTGCAATGCGTTTTGATGTCAAAATGCCGATTATGCGCGCACAAACCAAAGAGATGCTTGCCAATATGGAAAAACAAAATCCTGATCTTTTTATCTCTCTCAAAAAAGCATTTGAAAATATCCAAACGTCAAGTTTCAGTGACCCACGCTTTTTAGACCAAACTTTAGAGCAAGCATAAATTTCTGCTTCGAAAGAAGCAAGCTTCAGTGCATAGCGCAGCGTAGGCTGTTAGGCTTTGCCCAACAGCCGTGTAAAAGTTAAAACCCTTCCAATAAAATTTTCCATAGCACATCAATCTGCTCATCATCCAGTGCTATGGTACTTTGTTCTTCAAAAAGTTGCTTTACATGTAAAAGATCAAAGGTTTGATTCCAAGCACAGGTTTTATGTGCAGGTAAAAAACCTCGAATGAGCGTTAAATCCTCTAAAATAGGTTCTTCGCAGTTAAAGCAGATAAAATCATCATGCAATCTTCCTTCATACTCTAAAAGTTTGATATACGCCTCAATGGCAACACGTTTAGGATTTTGTTTCTGCCAGATAGATGAGCATATTTCTAAAAGATCAAAATAAAAACTATCAATAGTGCCTATATCTTTGAGATGTGTATAAAAAAGCCTGATGAAGGGTTGCCAGATAAGCATACGATCTCGCTGATTATTCCAAGGTGTTCCAAGATGCATAATAGAACGAAGTTGAGGCAGCGTTGATTTGATAGAGGAAATCGCTTCAAAGTCAATTTTATAGCCTAAGTGGATTGTTGAGTGGCGAGCACCATAAAATCTATAAACTGTTTTAATGCTATTTTGCGTTAAAATGGTAACAATTAAATCTTCGTCTTTTACACGATTCAAATTGATGATGTATCCTTGCATAGGGAATTTTAGCATCTATTCATTTTCTTATTATTAAAATTTAAAATTAATTTTAATATTTTATAATTAAAATTTAATTGACAATTAATTTTAATTATGGTAAGAAAACAGCGCAAACATCGAATAATAGTGTTTTATTG
>JAVHRG010000281.1:0-10266 GCA_036171535.1 Sulfurospirillum sp.
ATAAGCCATTGGCCCGAGCAAAATTAAATGCAGCTTTAAATTTATGCGTTTCATCGCTAAAGAGGTATTGATTGTATTTGCAACATCATCAAGTGAATCTGCATTGGCTCCATTGATGCGTCGTCTTGAAGCTGCTGGTGTAAGTCGTGGTACAACAGGCCTTGTTATTCCAACAGGCTATTCATTTAACCTTGATTGTACAAATATCTATCTTTCATTATCAATCATCTTTATTTCCCAAGCGTTCAATATTCCATTGTCCCTTGGTGAACAGCTCAGCATCATTTTTATCTTGATGGTTACTTCTAAAGGTGCTGTAGGTGTAACAGGTTCAGGCTTTATCGTTCTTGCTGGAACATTGTCCGCTATGGGTGGTGCAATCCCTGTTGTAACGGTTGCGGTACTCCTTGGTGTTGATAAATTTATGAGCGAAATGAGAGCGGTCGGTAACCTTTGTGGTAACGCCGTTGCCGCAGTTGTTGTTGGTGCGTGGGACAAACAAATCGATATGGAAAAATTCAAATACGCGTTAGATCATCCAGAAAGTGTTGAAGACACAATTCCTGGTTAATCACTCTTTTATACAGTCAATGAGGTGTTACAATTCCCTCATTGACTTCTTTTTTTTTAATAATATTCCTCCAATTTCTTTAAAAAATCTCATTAAAGTCCCTTTTCGTATGCCATAATAAATGTATATGTCATAAAACACTTTGCAAATCACATCTTAAGTTTTCGTAGAAATTACGTTGCAGTTATAAAGCTTAGGTTGGTTTTAAAGTATCAAAAGGGTCTTCGTTGAGTAGAGTAATCGAGAAAAGTGTAAGTACAAAAGATTGGAAACATTACACGGTTAAGAGTTTAGCTTTTTGGGTTGTTACAGCGATTATTACAGGTGTCGCATTTGGTATGCTTGACCCAGAAAATGCTATCAAAGCAAAACCTGGAATTGATTGGTTTATTCAAGCATTAAAGTGGCTCGTTGGACCGATTATTTTCTTAACAATTATCTCAGGGATTGTTGGGTTGGAGAGCCTCAAAGAGGTTGGCTCTATTGGGTTAAAAGCTTTCATTTATTTTGAAGTGGTGAGTACCTTTGCCCTTGCAATTGGTATATTTTTTGGAAATGTGCTTAAGCCTGGACATGGAATGAATCTTTCTATTGAGTCTTTAGATGCCTCGAGTGTAGAGAGCTTTACCAAAGCAAGCCACGAAAACGCTTCTGCGTGGAGCATTCTTAAAAGTGCTATTCCTACAGACCCGATTACTCCATTTATTCATGGCAATACACTTCAAGTTTTGGTGATGGCTCTTGTACTTGCTGTATTGATTTCAGCATTTGGGGATAAATACAAACCTATGATCTTAAAGCCATTGGAAAAAGCACAAGAATTTTTCTTTAAACTTCTAACCATTGTGATGTGGCTCAGCCCCCTTGCCAGCTTTAGTGCTATGGCCTTTTTGATTGGTAAATTTGGTATTGCTTCGCTCATTGGTATGGCAAGCTTATTGGGTGTTATGTTCGTCTCTATCTTAGCCTTTATCTTTGGTGTGTTGGGAATCATTTTATGGTTCTATCAAATCAATGTTTTCAAGTTTATGCGCTTTATCGCTAAAGAAGTCTTGATCGTTTTTGCAACATCATCAAGTGAGTCTGCATTAGCTCCATTGATGCGTCGCCTTGAATCGGCAGGAGTGAGCCGAGGGACGACGGGGTTAGTTATCCCTACAGGGTATTCATTTAATCTAGATTGTACCAATATTTATTTATCGCTATCTATTATTTTTCTTGCGCAAGCATTTAATATACCTTTGACACTTTCGCATGAACTGTCTATTATTTTTATTTTGATGGTTGCTTCAAAAGGTGCCGTTGGGGTAACAGGTTCTGGCTTTATCGTTCTTGCAGGAACCTTATCTGCTATGGGCGATGTCATTCCTGTTGTAACCGTTGCTGTACTCCTTGGTGTTGATAAATTTATGAGTGAGATGAGAGCGGTTGGCAATCTCTGTGGTAACGCGGTTGCCGCAGTTGTTGTTGGTGCTTGGGACAAACAGATCGATATGGAAAAATTTAAATATTCACTTGATCACCCAGAGAGTGTTGAAGATGCAATTCCTGGGTAATATATTTTCCAGTCCAATGAGGAGCTCTCCTCATTGGCTTTTTACTTAAACCTCGCTATAATCAAACAAATTAATAAAGAGAGCTGACATGCTAGAAGAAATTGCTGAGCGCATCAAAGCACTTCCTCCCCTTCCTAAAAGTTTTCATCAGATGACGCTTATCTGTCAAGATCCGAATGCCAGTTCAGCAGACCTTGCGCGGGTGATTGAAGAAGATCCTATGCTGGTTGCAAACCTACTGAAAATTTCTAATTCTCCTTTATATAACTTTAGACGAGAGATCAAAAGTGTGTTGCAAGCCGTGAGCCTTTTCGGGATGTCTACTACACGCTCTTTAGTGACGGATATGTCGATTAAAACATTGTTGCAAGTCGATATGGCACCTTATGGCGTTACACCAGAAGAGTTTGCCGCTATTTCGGGATTGCAAAGCGCATTGATGATGCAATGGTATAGTAAGATTGATGCAACGAAAGCGGATTTCCTTTTTCTAGCGGCACTTTTGCAAGAGACAGGTAAAATTCTGATTGCCGATGAAATTGTGAAAAACGATGAAATGTATCAATTCCGCTCTGAAATCGAGAATAGTAACAATATCGCTGATGTTGAAAAAATGTTTGTCCGAATGACAAGCAGTGAAGTGGCAGGGCTTATTTTTAAACATTGGAAATTTGAAGATACAATGGTGCAAGCGATTGAATACGTGGATGCTCTTGGTGTTGCTCCTTTAGAAATTCGCCCGTACGCGGTTGCGTTAAAAGTGGTTAAAACGGCTATTCCTATTAATGCGCCGCTGAGTGAGCGAAGTATTAACCTTGCTCTGAATATTCTTGAAAAAGAGAAACTTGATAAACAAACATTTCTTGAGGTTGTGACTAAACTCAAAGAATACTACTAACTTCTTACATGTAAAAGGTACTTCTGTGAAGATTCTTACTATTATTGATACATTTGGTTTCTTTTTTAGAAACTACTATGCGCTTCCACAACTGCGCAATACTCAGGGCTTTCCCACAGGACTTCTCACTGGATTTGCCAATTTTATTTATGCGATTAAAAACGAACACGAAACCGATTATCTTCTGTTTGCGCTCGATAGCAAAGGCAAAAATTTTCGTCATACACTGGATCCTAATTACAAAGCCAATCGTCCTGAAGCTCCCGAAGATCTTAGGCGTCAACTTCCTGTTGCCATATCTTGGATCGAAAAAATGGGTTTTAAATGTTATGCACAAGAGGGGTATGAGGCGGATGATGTCATCGCTTCTGCAGTACGTTTTGCAAAAAGTCATGACATTAAAGTGCGCATTGTCACTCACGATAAAGATCTTTACCAACTTATTGATGATGGTAGAGTCGTTATTTATGATCCGATGAAAAAAATGGAAATAGATACCGAAAAATGCTTTGAAAAATTTGGTGTTTACCCCCATAAAATCAATGAATATTTAGCCCTTGTGGGCGATGTTGCCGATAATATTCCTGGTGTAAAAGGCATTGGTCCCAAAGGCGCTAAAAAACTCTTGGATGACTATGGAACAATTGAGAATATTTATGAAAACCTTGAACGTGTGGGAAATCCTCGTGTTCAAGTAATGCTCGAAGAGGGCAGAGAAAAAGCCTTCTTGAGTAAGCAGCTGGTTCGTTTGGATGATTCGCTCAACATCGCTGATAAGTTCGATGCCTTTCATTTCCCTTGCGATAATCCTCTCATCAATATAGCCGATGAACTTGAAAAGTATGAACTCCGTCATATGCTCTCTCGCGTGAGAAATGAGTCTTTACATGTAAAGCCCAAAGAGACTCCAAGCAATAGCTTTAACGCGATTTTGCTTGATGATACCAAGATGCTGTTTAACATCATTGAAGGCATCGAAGAAGACGCTATTGTCGCATTTGATACAGAGACAAACGCGTTAGATGCATACAACGCCAAAATCGTTGGATTCTCTTTTGCAATCAATACACGAGAAGCCTACTATGTGCCTATTGGACATCACTATTTGGGAGTAGGCGATCAGATTGAGCTTGCTGATGCGAAGAGAGCATTGGAAGCGCTTTTTACCCATAAAATTGTCGGACAAAATCTCAAATTTGACCTTGCTGTTATTGAAAATAACTTTGGTATCAAAGATGTCACTATTTATGCAGACACCATGCTTCTTGCATGGTTACTCAATCCTGAAACCAATGTCGGTCTTGACACGCTCTCCCTTCGTTTTTTTAATCATGCAATGGTGAAATTCAAAGATGTCGTTCCCAAAGGGGAAAATTTTAGTGTTGTGCCGTTAGAAAAAGCGTGTGAGTATGCCAGCGAAGATGCGTGGATGACCCTTAGGCTTTTTGAAAAGCTTCATGAAGTACTTGAGCCCGAACTGCTCGATCTTGCTAAAGAGGTAGAATTTCCGTTTATCAAAACGTTGATGAAGATGGAAAAAGAGGGAATTAAAATCGATGGTCGTTATTTTGAAGTCCTTTTAAAGCGAACTGACCATGCGATAGAAGAGCTCAAAGAAGAAATTTTTAGTTTATGTGATGCGACATTTAATCTCAATTCAACCCAACAACTTGGCAATGTACTTTTTGAACAATTAGGATTGCCTACTGTTAAAAAGACCAAAACGGGATACAGTACCGATGAAAAAGTTTTGAATGAACTTTTAGATCAACACCCTAGCATTGCCAAAATTTTGGAGTATCGTGAACTTTATAAACTGCGTTCAACTTATATAGAGCCACTGCTTAAACTTTCCAAAGAGTCCCCATTAGGGCGTGTGCATACCTCGTTTATACAAACAGGTACGGCAACAGGAAGGCTCAGCTCTAAAGATCCAAACTTGCAAAACATTCCTGTCAAAACAGAACTGGGGCGTGAAGTACGTGGCGGTTTTGTGGCGAAAGAGGGTTGCAAACTTATCGGTATTGATTACTCCCAAATTGAGTTACGACTTTTAGCGCATTTTAGCGGTGATGAAGCGATGATTCATGCCTTTCAATCGGGTAAAGATATTCACAAAGAGACAGCTTTAAAACTTTTTGGTGAAACAGAAGCCGTGGCAAAACGGGGTGTGGCTAAAAGTATTAACTTTGGATTGTTGTATGGCATGGGTCCCAAACGCCTTTCTGAAACGATTGGTATTTCTACTAAAGAGGCGAAAAGCTATATTGAGAGTTATTTTGCAACTTTTCCCACAATTAAAAATTATCTCACGTCAGTGGCTGAAAGCGCTAAAAAAGAGGGGTATGTGCAGACACTGTTGGGTCGAAAACGTTTTTTTGACTTTGAACATGCCAATGGTATGCAATACGCAGGTTACCTTCGCGAAGCGGTCAATACCGTTTTTCAAGGAAGTGCCGCTGATCTTATCAAACTTTCGATGAATAAAATTATGGCTACGCTTGTCGATGGTGAGGCAAAGTTATTGCTTCAAATTCACGATGAATTGATTTTCGAAGTGAAAGAAGAACGCGCAGAAGCATTTGCTCTGCAGGCTCAAAAGGTAATGGAGGAAATTTATCCTCTTCGCGTTCCACTTAAAGTTTCTATTGCAATAGGTAATAATTGGGGAGAATTAAAATGATAGAGGTGTTGTTATTGGCATTTGCACTGAGTATGGATGCTTTTGCTGTTTCCATAGGCCTTGGAGCAAAACAAAATGGTCATACCACCAAAGCACTTGCATTCAAAGCAGGGCTTTTTTTCGGTATTTTTCAAGCCTTAATGCCACTGCTTGGGTATCTTGGTGGTAAAGGTGTGTTTGGTTTTGTGAGCCAATATGCCTCGTATATTGCGTTTGGTCTGCTAGCACTTATTGGGGCAAAAATGATCTATGAAGGTGTCAATGAAGGCGTTGGCGAGGAAATAGCAAAGATTACCAATAAAATCATGCTAACGTTAGCCATCGCGACGAGTATCGATGCTATGGCCGCAGGCTTTAGCTTAATGCTTTTAGATCTCAATCCACTCCTTTCGTGTGCTATCATTGGATTAACAACCTTTGTGATTAGTTTTCTTGGTGTTTATGTAGGAAAGCTCAGTGGAACATGGTTGGAGAGTAAAGCTGAAATTTTTGGTGGGGTCGTTCTGGTCGCAATTGGATTTAGGATTTTGTTTTTTTAAGGGAGACTCCTGTAAGGAGCCTCTGTGAAGTGTTAGAATTTATAATTTAGCCCGAGATAATATTGAATCATATGTTCATCTTCCATTTTGAAATCGGCTTTTATACCGCTAACATCAAATGAAGATGTGTCATCGACATCACTGATCATATAGCGAGCACCAATTTCAAGCTCTGTAGTTTTCGTTAAAGCGTACAAAAAACCAGCTTCAGCGCCGTAATTAAACCCTTTAGGTTTATCCAATGAAAGTGCTTTAGCCGTGTCATTATCAATTTTACCTATGCTATAAGAAGCGTTTATACCGATAAAAGGTGTGAAATCTGATTTGTTTTTAAAGAGATAATCATAGCCAAGTCCATACGTATAGGATGTTGTGTCTTCTTTTTCATTTTGGTATCCGAAACTTCCATAGACTCTACCATATTCAAAGTATTTACCAACTTTAATGGCTTCATACGTTGTATTGATCGTATCTGAAGTTGATCCTTCCCGAATAATATGCGTTCCCGATAAAGGTATATCTAGAGTGCTAGAACTTTTACCGTGAATGCTCATACCGCCAAATTCACCGCCAATAAACCATGGATCGGTATCTGCAAAACTAGCAGATCCACAAAGCATCAAAAATGATGCAACCACTAAACTTTTCTTCATAGAGCCCCCTCATTGAATAATATTTTGGAATCAAAAAACGTGGTATATTATCTAATATAAATTAATAATAATATTAAATTATAAAAAAGTATTTATTTTGTTATTTAAGAAAGAGTTGGAGAGTAATTTTTAAGGATCTTTTCGCACTGCTTATACTCAGGCATAAATTCACTGACACAGAGCCAAAAGCTTTTTTGGTGGTGTTTATGCTCAATATGCGAAAGTTCGTGAATGACGATGTAGGTGATGCACTCTAAAGGCAGTTGGGCAAGGCTAAGGTTGAAACTCAGTTCATTCGTATGTGAACAACTTCCCCAACGTTTTTTGGCTTTACGAAAGCTTATTTTGGTGGGTTTAACACCCATTAAAAAACTCCACTCCTCAACCAGCCGTGTCACTAAAGGAATCGTTTTTTCTTTGTAAAATGCATCAGGTGTTTGCTTTACATGTAAAAGAATGGGCTCGCCCAAGTAGAGCACTTTTCCCTCTTCACTAAAAAGCGATAGTATCGTTGTTCGCTCTTTCGCCGCTTTAACTTTTGTGAAAATCCATGCTGCTTTTTGGCTTACTAAATTATGAACGTATTCTTTGGATGTGTAAGGTGTTTTGACAATGACGCCTTTTGTTGGGTCAATCATAATGTAGAGATGTTTCAGACGGCGATTGGTGACGATAGAGTAACAAAGCGTTTCGCCTTGGTACTCTATGATAGGTTGCATTGTTTAGTTAAACCAGCTTGTTATTTTATCAAAGACGCTTTCAAATTTATCATCTTTGGATTTTTTTTCAACGCCAAATTCTTCTTGCAATTGGATGAGTAACTCTTTTTGCTCTTTAGTGAGCTTTTTAGGATAGCGAATGGAGATTTGTGTAATCATGCTTCCTAATTGATGGGTATGAACATTTTTAACACCCTCATGTTTGAAGATAAATTGTTGCTTGTCTTTTGCTCCAAGAGGTAATTCAAGCTCTGCTTCTCCCCGAATCGTTGGGATTTTAATGGTTTCTCCAAGGGCAACTTGTGTAAAAAATACAGGCACTTCGATATAAATATCATCATTATGGCGTACAAAATGCTCATCTTCTTTGACATGCACTAAAATGTAAAGATCGCCTCTTCCTCCACGATCATCAATATTTCCTTTTCCAGCTACGCGGATTCGGTTATTATTGTCGATGCCTTCTGGAATGTCAATCGTCACTTTGTCTTCGATTTGTGTAAAACCTTTGGCATTACAACTTGGGCATGGATTGGTGACAACGCTCCCTTTTCCATTACAATTTGGGCATGTTTGTGAAAAGGTCATAAAGCCTTGTCGGTAGAAAACCTGACCTTTTCCTTTACACTCTTTACACGTAGCCTTAGATTTGTCTTTGCTTCCCGTACCATCACAGGCGTCGCACGGCTTTTTATACGAGAAGGTGACCTCTTTTTTAGTGCCAAAAATGGCTTCATTAAAGGCGAGCGTCACTTCTGCTTCAAGGTCTAGGTTGTATTTGCGATTTTGTTTTGATCCACCACCGCCAAAACCACCACTGCTTCCAAATCCGCCACCAAAGACAGACTCAAAGATGGAGCCAAGATCACCCATAATATCTTCATAGCGCATATCGGAGAAATGGCTAAAGCCTTGAGAATCAAGTCCTGATTTACCGTAGCGATCGTACGTAGCACGTTTTTGCTCATCACTTAAAACTTGGTAAGCTTCGTTAATGGCTTTAAATTTCTCTTCGGCCTCTTTATCGCCCTGATTGCGATCGGGATGGTATTGCAATGCTAATTTGCGATAGGCTTTTTTAATCTCAGTAGCGTCTGCTGTTTTGGTAATTTCCAATATTTCATAATATTCTAGATCCACTATTATCTCTTTACATGTAAGTTTTTGAAGATCAAGATTTTAGCAAAAAGTAGTTTAAAATTTGGTTGTTAAGGTTGATTAACAAATCGTTAAAGGCTCATTAATAGCACTCCTGTAAGATTTCATCATAAAACTTTTAAGGAGTACACAATGAAAAAGACAATCTTAACACTTGCAACGCTAGTTGCACTAGGAACGACCAGCGCTTTCGCCTTTGGTGGAGGTAACTGTCAAGGGATGCAATCTGAGATGGGCATGATGCAAGGTGGCGGAATGGGTGGTGGCCAGGGCATGATGATGCATAGTGGAAGAGGTGGTATGGCAATGATGGAACAACTTAATCTTACCGATGATCAACGCCATAAACTACATGTTTTGCAAAGTGAAATGAAGTTAGAAATGACCAAATTGCAAGATCCAAAAATGAGAACAAAAATGCAAGACCTTATGAGTGGTGATAGCTTCAATAAAAAAGAGTTTATCAAACTTCATACCGAAATGCACGAAAAAATGTTAGCACTTCAAGCGGATCATATGGAAAAAGTGTTCAATCTTCTTACAAAAGAACAACGTGCTGAGCTTAAAACTTTGATGGCTCAAAAACCACAAAGACCAGCTCCTGCCGTTCAAGCACCCGCTACCAGTAAATAAAAGTTCAAATTTTACCCCTATAAGACCTCTTCGGAGGTCTTTCTTTTTAAATATCACTCAAATTCAGTATAATTATAAAAAACCTACAAGGTCATAGAATGATTAATGTCTTGATGATAGAAGATGATACCGAATTCGCCGAAATTTTAAGTGAATACCTTGCTAAATACAATATTAAAATTACCAATTTTGAAGATCCTTATTTGGGTTTAAGTGCTGGAGTAAAAAAGTATGATTTACTCATTTTGGATTTGACATTGCCGGGCATGGATGGACTTGAGGTTTGCAAAGAAATTGTTGCGCAATATGACATTCCTATCATTATTTCTTCAGCACGCAGCGATATTAGCGATAAAGTCATTGGTCTTCAAATCGGTGCGGATGATTATTTACCAAAACCGTATGATCCCAAAGAGATGTACGCACGCATTCAGAGCTTGATTCGCCGTTATAAAAAAAGTTCAACATTGGAAGAACAGCAAAGTCACAGTGTTTTCTTGGTCGATGAAAAACGCCATGAAATCTCTTTTAAAGGAGAGGTCCTCAATCTTACTCCCGCAGAATATGAGATACTTTCGTATATGATTCGCCAAAATGGTTTTTCGATCTCACGTGAACAGTTGGTGTATAACTGTAAATCGCTGAAAGATAAAGGCTCTAAAAGTTTAGACGTCATTATCGGTCGTTTGCGTACTAAAATTGGTGATGATTCTAAAAGTCCTGAGTACATTCACTCCGTACGAGGTATTGGGTACAAGCTTGTCGGATGATTAAAAACTCAATTCTCAGCAAGATCAGCGCAATCTTTTTTCTCTCACTTTTTTTACTGGCGATGTTCTTTGCTCTTTTGTTAGAG
>JAVHRG010000282.1:0-1985 GCA_036171535.1 Sulfurospirillum sp.
GGACCATAAGGCACTTTTTGTGTTTGTTAATGTCACGACAAGGCGATACATCAGCCAAGCGGTTGCTAAACTTATCAACAAAGAAGGTACTCGTGGAGCAAAATCGCTGATGCCTAAAAACTTATAGGAAAGTGCTTGTGCCCAAAAAGACAAAGGAGGCTTTCCCCAAAAAGGCACACCATAATCATAATAAGGGCTAATCCAATCGTTGAGCTTTGCCATCATCAAAGCCGTATTGGCATAACGCGCTTCGGTTGTATCCGTTAAAGGGAGATAATACATCAAAATAAGACGAGCACCTAGAAGGGACAATAACGCCAGAATGAGGTTTTTAAATGTGTTTTGCATAATTGTTTCCCGTGATGCTTTGTATCAATGATTTAAACGTAGGGCTTAGTAAAATTTCCATCTCTTCTTTGCGATGAGGATGAGCATAAAATGTTTTAAAAGGCGATTCTGTCCATACCTTGGCTTCAGATTCTGCTAAAAACCCAGGGTGAAGCAAAATTTCAATTAACCCATCTTTAGGACATTTTTGCAGCGCTTGTTGAATGGAAGAGAGCGTCATATTTCCTGTAAACAGAACGCCAATAAAAGAGGTATTACATGTAATGTGATGTGCTTTAAGTTTTCGTGTTAATTGATACGAGAACAGGTTGAGCAAAAAATGTTTAACGATGTTGAGTCCACAATAGTTTTTTAGATCACGTAAAGAAGAAACCTCAAAGAAAAAAGGTTCTTTGGGAACACGAACATACGTTATTTGGTAGGGTAATTCCTGAGACAATTCGATCAGTATATCACTGATAAAGGGTATCGTATGATAGTGTTGATGGGAGTCAAGATGAATCGTTTGTGTTTCCAGTAGCGTTGCATAGCGTGTGATTTGAGCGGAGTATTCAGCTTTAATCGCTGCTTTGATGATTTTCTTTTGGGTTTCATTGCCAAAATAGTAATTTGAGAGTATTGTTTCATAGCGTTTGCAAAAAAGACCTTTTTCATCGACTAAATAGGCTATCTCTTGAGTACCTGCAAGCGGTTTTCCTTCGGCAATATTCAGGTGCAAAGAGGCTCTTAAAGAAGGTCTTTGATGTAATTTTTCTAATGCATCTTCGACATAAGGAGTGTTGATTATCATGCTGGTTGATGTGAGCATGCCTTCATCAAAACAACGGCAGATCGTCTCACTCATAGCCATAGAATTGGCAAAATCGTCGGCGTTAATGATGAGTTTCAACTAATTCTCCAAAATAAAGGGGTCGTTTTTTCACTTCAAGATGAATTTTCCCAATGTACTCACCAATAATACCTAAAACAACAAGCTGAATTGAATTCATAAAAATAGTAACAATTAACGTTGTGGCATAACCTGTACGTTTAATATCAAAAAGCATATAGTCAAAAAAGGTATAGGCTCCTAATATCGTTGAGATAAAAGCGGTTAGTACGCCTACATAGATTGCAAAACGCAATGGCTTAATGGAAAATTGCATGATACTATCAATCGCTAATCCAAACGATTTTCGAAAATTGTATTTGGTCTGCCCCGAAAAACGTTTGGGAACTTCAAATTCAAGGACTTTGCAGTTTGCATACCCAATATAATTAAGCAATCCTCTAAACATCCTATCGTTTTCATTCATAGTTTTGAGCGTATCAATATGTTTACGACTGAGTAGTCTAAAATCTGGATAATTTTTTGGGACTTTAATATCGGAAAGTTTGTCAAGTATCCAATAGAATATTTTTGATAAATAGGTATACATGTAAGATTTTTCGGCATCATTGCTCATTTTCTTTGTTAAGACAACTTGATGACCATTGAGCCACGAACGTACCATCTCTTCCACCAAATAAGGAGGGTGTTGTAAATCGCCATCCATAAAAATGACACAATCCCCTTGAGCATTATCCATACCAGCGCTCATAGCAACTTCATGACCAAAATTTCGATATAAGTTATAAATGTTGATATTGGGATAGGT
>JAVHRG010000283.1:0-1962 GCA_036171535.1 Sulfurospirillum sp.
GCCATCGATATCCACCAAACACAAACGACATGCTAACGTTGGTGAACAGTTCGTTACATAACAGAGTGCTGGAATAAAAATATCGTTTCTGCGCGCAACGCCTAAAACATATTCACCCTCTGTCGCGGTACACTGTTTTCCATCTATGGTTATTAAAACATCGCTCATTGCACTTCTGCCTTCACTATTTTTACTACATGGTAGGGATAGCTCGAATCCACCTTTGCACAAGGCATTAAAGCGATCACGCCTTTTAAACTATCGTTGCGTACGAAGGTACGAGAATAGACCTCTTGGTTGATTATCACATTGATTTTGTCGCTGTTTTGCACTTTGGCTGCCATTTGAAACTGAGCTGAACCTATGAGAACATGCTCTTCCTCCTTGCTCATTGCAGGACATTGATAAACAACAACCCCATCAAAACTTTTCAAATCTTCGACGGCATCTAAAACACATTCACTCTTTCCTGTTATTATCATTTCAGGTGTGCTACCAACAACCAATAATTTTACTGTGCCATATTTTGCGATCAATCCTGCAAGGTGCGCTATAGCAGAAGCTCTTGGATGACGTACAAGATCCTCTCCTAACACTAACAACACATTACTCGCTTTTTGATACAACGCTTCAATCTCTTCGATCTCTTCTTCGCCCAAATTGCTTTCTGCGCTAATGTAACCTTGATCAAGTTCATCAAAATAATATTTAACAGAGTCTGGAAGCTTTACATGTAAAAGAAAACTTTTAGCAAGAAGTGCAAATACACCCTCTTCAGAGCCTACTTCGTAACGGCTAAAGAAAGCACTTTTTTCAACCAATGCTTGATCTTCCATTGTGAATAAGTAAACTAATTGAGCATCACTGGCACTCAAGCCTTTGATCAGTGTTATTTCATGGCGTGATGGAAGTGTCCCCACACAAATAACCAGATCAAATCCTTTACATGTAAATGCAAATTGCTCGCTACTGGATTGATTTAAGCCTTCTATAAATTGTTTTGTTACCATTACGCTACTTCACTTTTCACTTTTTTTACCACAATCGTCCAGTCGGCTTCATTAAACTTCAAAGAGTTCATCAGTGTCCAGCCTGCCTCTTTAATCACATCCGCGCTTTTTTGAACAGGAGAAAAATCACCGATTTCAAACATAAAGATAGAAACTTCACCCAGGGAAGTTTCATCAATGATCTCAAGCATACGTCCGTAAAAATCATCCTTTAAATGGCGTAAATCATAACGTTGCATTCTCTCTCCTATCTGTCAATTTCGCCAAAGACGATGTTGGCGTTACCAATGATCGCAACAACGTCCGCGAGATATTCACCCACGAGTAACTCTTGCAAAAAGGCTGTGTGAAAGAAACTTGGTGTTCTTAGTTTCAATCTGTACGGATATGGATCACCTTGGGAGTTGATATAAAAACCAAGCTCTCCCTTAGGTGATTCAGTTGCCACATACACTTCACCCACTGGTGGTCGCATACCTTGCGTTACTAACACAAAATGCTGCATCAATGAGTAATTTTGCGTCATAATCTGCTCTTTAGGAGCGGAAACATAACTTGGAGCATGCGCGATAATCTCAGGGGAAGTTTGTTCATACATCGGAATGAGCTGTTTAAGGATGCGAATACTTTGACGCATCTCTTCCATATGCAATTTATACCTTCCGTAACTATCACACGTTGTACTTACAGGCACATCAAATTCAACTTCATCGTAGAGTTCATACGGCTCTTCTTTACGAATATCCCATGCGATACCAGAACCTCGGAGCATCGGACCAGAACAGCCCCAACTTTGTGCTTGCTCAGGTGTCACCACACCTACATCTTCCAAACGCATTTTCCAGATACGGTTTTGATCTAACAAACCTTCGTAATCGCCAATATCAATGGGTAAATGATTGATAAATTTATTCAATCCTGCAATCCACCCTTTTGGAAGATCAAGAGGCAC
>JAVHRG010000284.1:0-10108 GCA_036171535.1 Sulfurospirillum sp.
TCTTCGCCTAAACGTGTGTTAATTTCTTTATGGCTCATATTCTCTTTTAACAGAGTGGTTTGTGTTCCCAAGGAAGAAGCTTTAGCGATAAACTTTTCTGCTTGGGGGCATGAGTCATCACGCTTGGTGGAGCAGACGGCAAGAATCGGCATACGCTTTGTTGTGAGTTGGTGGTATGGTGAGAGGCTTTGCCAATAAGCAGAATCGCTTCCAAAGGCTTGGTCATACAGACGCATGTGTTTGGCACTCATAAGGGTTGGCGTGTCCATCGCGGCACTGTCAAGTAAAACAGCGGCAATGGGAGGGGTGATAGAATGAGTAGTATATAAGCTTGAAGAAGAGGCAATAAGTGCGATGATATGCGCACCCGCTGAGTGTCCCATAATGATAAATTTAGTTTTATCTCCACCCCAAGAGGCACTTTTGGCTTGGGCAAATCCCAGTGCTTTGGCGACATCATTGAGTTGCTCATTTACTGGAGCTTCTGGGAGGAGTTTGTAATTGGTGGAGATAACAATGTAGCCTTTATTCACCCAATAATTAACTTTGTTTTCGACCACGCTTTGCGACGTTTTATCGCCGAGCTTCCACGCACCGCCATGTACCATAAAGATAACAGGTGCAAGGGTTGAGGTGTTTACATGTAAAGGGCTATAGACATCAAAACGTTCTTTGACATTGCTTCCGTAACTGACATTGGCAATGAGGCGTACCTCTTTGGAGAAGCGTGCCTCTGTTTCCTCTTCATCCTCACCTAAACCCAAACGATCACGCAAAATACCAGCATGTAAGCTTTGGAATAAGACAAGACAAAGAAGCACAAACCATACGTTTTTGATCATCTACAACTCCTTGCAAATGGATTACATGTAAAGTTAAAAGGCTCTTACATACGAAGGCTCAATGAGTGCTTTTTTCCCCTCTTCTTTGGCAGCGAAAAAGACAAAATTGGGGTTGCGTAACAGTTCTCTACCGTAAGCCACCAAATCGCAAAAGCCTCCTTGCAAAAGCTTTTCTCCTTCTGCTGCGGTGGTAATGAGTCCGACGGCAATCGTTGGAATTCCCACGCTTTCACGAATCACTTTGGCATACGCTGCTTGGTAGAGTGGCACAATGTCGGGTGTTTTTTGTGCTTCATTATTGCCACCTGCTGAGACGTGAATCATTGCAACACCAATGCTTTGAAGCTTTTTGGCAAGATAGATGCTCTCTTCAATATTCCAACCTTTTTCCATCCATTCATCAGCACTGATACGTACAAAGAGGGGTACTGTTTCCGTTGCATCCAAAATAGCTTGCGCAACTTCGATGACAAATGCACAACGGTTTTCCACACTGCTACCGTATTGGTCGGTGCGTTGATTGGTAAGAGGCGATAAAAATTCGCACAATAAATAACCATGTGCAGCATGCAACTCAAGAAACTCATACCCTGCATAGGTGGCACGAAGCGCAGCTTGAACAAAATGCTTTTTAATCCCTTCAAGTTCTGCAAGACTCAGTTCATGCGGAAGTTTATAGCCATTGGTTTCACTAAATGCCAGTGGACTGGGTGCAACAGGTGTTGAAGAGGCACAGAGGCTTTTACGTCCTGCATGTGCAAGCTGAATACCCATTTTCGCGCCGTATTCATGGCAGAGGTGAACCAGTTGTTGATGTCCTGGTACTTGGGTATCATCCCAAAGTCCGAGGTCAGTTTCGCTGATTCTGCCACGGGCTTCGACGGCTGTAGCTTCAACGATAATCAGTCCTACGCCTCCAATCGCACGTGTCGTATAATGGACGAGATGAAAAGGAGTGACTTCTCCATCACTTTCGGCTTTGTACATACACATTGGTGGCATGACCACTCTGTTTTTAAGAAAAATTCCATTTTCCTCATACGGGCTTAAAAGTAGGCTCATCATCACTCCTTTATTTGGTCGTTAAAAGTTCATTCTCTTTCCATCCACCACCGAGTGCTTTGAAAAGTTCTGCTTGCGAGGTTAGTAAGTATTGTTTGGTTGCAACAACATTTAAAGAAGCAGAAAGAACGCCTTTTTGGGCATCTAAGACTTCAAGTTGGTTAGCAACACCTTGATTGAAGCGTTTCGTGGAGAGGTCTAACACTTTTTGGTAGGCTTTCAACTCTTCTTTTTGGAAGGAAAGTCTACTTTGGGCTAAGTTCTCTTTTGCCAGCGCATCATGTACCTCTTTGTAAGCTTTTTTGACGCTTTGTTCATAGCTTATGAGGGAAGATTGCAAGTCGGTTTCTGAAATAGCAACACGTTGTTTGATACGCCCAAAATCAAAAATAGGCACACTAAGGCTTGGTCCAAAACTCCAGCGATTTGCTGTTGATTTAAGGATGTTGCTTAGATCATCACTCTCTTGACCGTAACCTCCTGTGAGGCTAATGGTTGGAAAGTAGGCGGCTTTTTCAACGCCAATAAGTGCATTTTTACTTTTAAGATTTTCCAGTGCTTCTTTAATATCAGGGCGATTTTCCATCAATGTGGAAGGAACACCTGCAGGTATCGTGAGTGCATTGGGTAAGCTTGCTTCTGCACTTTTGTCTTCAAAAAGTGCTTGTGGATTTTTGCCCAATAAAATCGTTAAAGCACTTTGTTGGAGTTTATAACTCTCCATCAAGCTGTTTTGAGAGGCTTTTACGTTGTTATACTGAGCAAGCGCTTGGTTCGCCAAGACATCACTAATCGTTCCTACTTTTTGCTGTTTTGCCCTAAATTCATAACTCTCTTTATACGACTGTGCCGTTTTTTCTAAAATGGCCATGCGCGCTTGGAGAGAAGCTAAGTTAAAATACGCACTGATCACATCGTGAATGAGTGCATTGCGAACCGTTTCGCGTGAGGCTTGTGTGGCGAGGTAAAGTGACCAGTTGGATTCACTCTGATTAGAAAGACGTCCCCAAAAATCAACTTCATAAGCAAGTCCCAGCCCTAGCGTAAAGTCAGAGTAGGTAGCTGACTTGTTCTTCGTGTTGTAAGCTTCATTACTGGTTTTTTGGCGTGTATCACCAGCATTGGCACTGAGTGTTGGAAACTCATTGTCTGTGCTTAGCCCGTAAGCTTGACGCGCTTTAATGACTTTTAAAGCGGAGAGTTTAAGATCATCACTGCCAATTAGGGCTTCATCCACGAGCTCATTGAGTTTCGCGTCATTAAATTGTTTCCACCACTCTTTGTTTACATGTAAAGCTTCTTGCGTCGTTTGGGGTACATCCATTTTAGGAACATTCAGCTCGGGAGAGAGCGAGCATCCACCCAAAAAGAGGATTGTAACAAAGGATAAAAGGGTAATGCTACGAGTCATGAACGACTCCTTTTTTGGTCAATTTCTCTTTAGTCTTCATAATAAGGTAGAAAAAGAGCGGTACAAAGAAGGTACCGATCAAGGTCAATGTAATCATCCCACCTACAACGGTTGTTCCAATAATATGGCGGCTATTGGCTCCTGCACCCGAACTCAGGGCAAGTGGAAGAGTTCCTGCGATAAAGGCAAAGGAAGTCATAACGATAGGGCGGAAACGAATACGCGCTCCTTCGATGGTCGCATCTAAGAGATTATAGCCTTCATGCATTTTTTGTATCGCAAATTCAACCATCAAAATAGCGTTTTTAGACGATAGTCCTACCAGTGTTACAAGTCCGACTTGGAAATAAATATCGTTTTGTAAATCTCTAAAGTAGACTGCTATGGCTGCGCCAAACAGTGCAAAGGGAACGGCAAGTACAATGGCAAATGGAATTGTCCAGCTTTCGTAAAGGGCGGCCAAAATCAAGAAAACAAAGATGATGGCATAAATAAAGGCGGTATTTCCACTCTTTTCAAGCTGTTTCTCTTGGTAAGATGTTCCTGCCCATGCAATGGTATAGCCATTAGGGAGGACCTCTTTGGCTACCTCTTCAATAATGCGTAACGCATCGCCTGAACTGTATCCAGGAGACGGTTGACCTGAAATTTGTGCGGCTTGAAACATATTGAATTTTTGGACAACTGATGGACCTACGATGCGTTTAATGCTTGCCAATGAGCTAATCGGTACGAGTCTACCTTCACTGGATTTGACAAAAATGTCATTGTAGTTTTCGGTGCCTTCTCGAAAGGTACTCTCGGATTGAACGTTGACATGATAGGTTCTACCAAAGAGGTTAAAGTCGTTGGTATAGGTGTTACCAAACGTTGCTTGAATCGTTGTAAAAATATCAGCGACATCCACCCCTAAAGATTTAGCTTTTTCATTATCAACATTGATAAGAAATTGTGGGACATTGGTATTGAGTGTTGTACGCATGGCCGCAAGTTCTTTACGAGCACTTGCTTTTTCAAGGATCGTTTTAACGTAACCATCTAGCACTTGGATATCAGAGCCTGTACGATCTTGAATGTACATCTCAAAGCCACCCGTGGTACTCATACCCATAATAGGTGGGGGTGTCACAGGAATGAGCATTGCCTCTTTATTTTGAGAAAGCCCCATCATCATTTTACCAGCAATGGCTTGGGATGTTTGATCCGCACGAGGACGTTGATCCCAATCTTTGAGGCGTACGAAGCTAATACCTGCATCGGTTTTATACGCACCGGTGATGAAGTCAATTCCCGACATTGCGCCAACACGTTCCACATTGGGATCTGTGAACGCAAAATTACTGACCTCTTGACTGACTTTTTGAGTACGACCTAAAGAAGCGCCTGGCATAAGGTTGTTAATGACTAAGATAATACCTTTATCTTCGTTAGGAACTAATCCTGTTGGAATACGTGTTGTAATCAGGTAGATTGCAAAGATCATTACACCAAAAACAGCTACATTCATGATGCCGAAGCGAATGGTTTTACGTACACCTGTGGAAAAAAGTCTTGTGCCTACTTCAAAAAGTGCATTAAATTTTTGGATGAGCCAAAAAGGTTCACTCTCATGTTTACGTAACAAAAGAGCACATAAAGCCGGTGTCAATGTCAATGCCACGATACCAGAAATAGTAACAGAAATAATAACGGTCATCGCAAATTGCTTGTACATCATGCCACTAAATCCACCCATAAAGGCAGCAGGAACGAAAACAGCACACAGAACCATTACGATGGCAATAACAGGATTGGTGATCTCACGCATTGCTTTAATCGTTGCATCTTTAACGCTTAAATCTTCTTCATCTCTTAAAATTCTCTCGACATTTTCGATAACAACAATCGCATCATCAACAACCAAACCAATCGCTAAGGTTAGACCAAAGAGCGTTAAAAGGTTGATTGAAAAACCTGCGGCATAAAAGCCTGCAAAGGTTCCAACGATGGAGACTGGAATGGCAAGGACAGGAATAAACGTCGCTCGAAGATTTCCTAAAAAGAGGTAGATAATACCCACAACGAGGGCAATGGAAAGGAGTAAGGTAAAAATAACCTCATGGATCGATTCCCTTACAAAGGTGGTAGGATCATATGCTGTATTGATTTGAAGATCCGCTGGAAAATTGGTTGAAATTTCAGCCAGTTTTTTATCAAGTAGATCAGAGACCTCCAGCGCATTAGCCCCTGAGGCTAAGAAGATACCTATAGGGATCATTGGATTATTGTTGTAGATACCACCAAAGTAGTAAGCTTCAACACCCAATTCAACACGGGCAACATCTTTGAGTTTTAACGATGAGCCATCCGCATTAGACTTAAGAATAATATTTTCAAATTCGGCTGCACTTTTAAGTCTACCATCGGTTTTGACGGTATAGGTAAACGTTGGCTCTTTCTCCATCGGTTCTTGTCCGATTTGCCCTGCGGCATACTGCTCATTTTGACTTTTAATGGCATTGACAACTTCGGCGGTTGTGAGCTCATAGGTAGCCAATTTATCAGGGTTAATCCACGCGCGAATCGAATAGTTTTTATTACCGAAGATACTTACATCACCAACCCCTGGAATTCGCTTAAGGTCATCGACAATATTGACCAGTGCATAGTTGGAGATAAACGTTGTGTCATGAACCTTTTCTTTAGAGGTCAGTGCCAAAACTTTTAAAATATCAGGTGATCGCTCTCTGGTCGAAACACCTTGTCTTCGTACCGCTTCAGGAAGTTTATTGGTCGCAATTTGAACACGGTTGTTGACATCGACTTTGGCTTGGGCAACATCGGTTCCAATTTGAAAATAGACGCTAATGCTCACACTACCACTTGGCGATGCTGTTGTGGTCATATAGAGCATATTTGGAACGCCGTTGATTTCCTCTTCCAAAGGAGCAGCAACGGTAGTCGCTAAGGTTTGCGCATCGGCTCCTGGGTAGGTGGCAGAGACGATGATCTGTGGAGGTGCGATACTAGGGTACTCTTGCACGGGCAAAGACTTAATCGCAATAATACCTGCCAATATGATCACAATCGAAACGACGGTTGAGAAGATCGGTCGGTTGATAAAAAACTTCGAGAACATTATTTTGCCTCTTCGTTAGTCACTTTATCAACTTTGACAGGTGCACCACTTTTGATTCTAAAAAAGTTATTCAATACGACTTGGTCACCCTCTTTAAGACCACTTTCGATGACATAATCATTTTCGCTTGCTTCTCCAACTTTAACAGGTTTAACCACTGCTTTACCATCTTCTACGACAAATACAACGGTTCCAAGTGGGTTTTGAAGCACCGCTTTTTGAGGAATTTTAATAACGTTATTACGTGTCAAACCAATCAGATTAACTTTCACAAATTGGTTAGGCAAAAGTTCTTTATCGACATTTTTAAAGGTAGCACGAGCTTTCAATGAGCCTGTTTTGGCATTGAGTGAGCTGTCTAAAAAGTCTACCACACCAATTTCTTTAAATTTGGCATCGCCAACGTGTAAAGAAGCTTTGAGTTTCCCCTCGGTTGGGTTTGACCATTTACCGTTTTTGATGTTGTATTTTTGTTTCATCACATCAATATCAGGGATGGAAAATTCTACATGTAAAGGGTTGATTTGGGTAATATCTACAAGAGCAGTACCATCGGTAACGAGTGCACCAACATCGACTTGTTTCAGTCCTGTCATACCGCTCATTGTCGCTTTAATCGTTGTTCGATCTAAGTTGATAGCGGCATTTTGTAAAGCGGCTTTGGCACTGGCTAAGCTAGCTTTAGCTCCCTCATACGCCCAGTATGCGGTATCTTTTTCTTGTTCACTGGAAGCGGCTGCATCATAAAGTGCACGGATGCGCTCCCAATCTTTTCCCGCCTTTTGCATTTGAACATCTAAAGCATTGACATTGGCTTTTGCAAGATTGAGCGCAGCTTCATAGGTATCGGGTTCGATTTTATAGAGTACATCACCTTCTTTAACAAAATCACCTTCGTTGAAGAATTTTTTGAGCAAAATACCGTTGGCTCTGGCTTTGATCGTGACACTTTGTGAGCTGAGTGTTTTACCAGGGTATTGAAGTATGAGTGCTTCTTCTTTAGCCGAAGCAATTTTAAATACATCAACCGCAGGAGCAGGGGTGTTGCTTGCAGCAGATGTAGGCTGTTTTTTTGCCTCCTCTGCATAGCTTTGTGTTCCAAGAGCTAGACACGTGACGAGAAGAAAAATCTTTTTATTAAGTAAGAACATCCGCATTCCTTGTGTTGTTATAATGGTGACATTTTAACATATCGCTGTTAATAATATGTAAATAATGAAAGTTGCTACTATACTTTAATAAACTTTAAATGCAACTCCCTTTATAATCAAGCAAAAGATGATGTTAAGGATATATCAATGCAAACCTTAGGCGATGAAATTTTATTGGATGAAACGTCTTTATTGGTTTCAGAAACCGATGCAAAGGGCGTTATCGTTTATGCGGATGAAACCTTTGCAAAATTTTCAGGGTATACATTAGAAGAGTTGATTGGACGGCCACATAATATGATCCGTCATCCTGATATGCCAAAAGCGGCATTTAAAGAGCTTTGGGAGACTATTAAGCAAGGAAATACATGGCAAGGATTTGTTAAAAATCACACCAAAAGTGGAAAGTATTATTGGGTTTATGCGACTATCTTCCCTTTTGGAAAAGACCATTATCTCTCTGTTCGTAAAATGGCAAGTCGAGATGAGGTGGAAAAGTATTCAAAACTTTATGCCACGATGCGCGCAAGTGAGGGAAAATAATGAAACATTTATCCATACAATTTAAAGTTACCTTGCTTCTTATCATCTCTTTGGTGCTGACAGCAGTCGTCTCGACGGTAGTCGTTGCTTTTTTGATGAAAAACGATGCTTCCGAACGACTGGATAGCGTTCGTGCCGTGATGACACGTGAAAAGGTTGAAGCACTCTCCGATAAAGTTAAAATTGCGTATCATGTGGTGAATTCGTTTTATGAAGCATTGCAAAATGACCCCGACAACAGTGATCCAAATGTGGTTAAAGCGTATCAAGAAAAAGCAAAAACCGCAATCAAAAAGTTGCGTTTTGGCGAAGATGGTTACTTTTGGATTAATGATTTTACCCCTAAAATGGTGATGCACCCCATCAAATCTTCCTTAGATGGAGCTAATTTAAGCGGTTCAAAAGACCCTAAAGGGAAGTTTTTATTTAACGAAATGGTTCAGATTGTTACTCAAAATGGCAAAGGTGTGGTGAACTATCTGTGGGAAAAACCTGGTTTTACGACACCGCAAGCGAAGATCTCCTTTGTCGAAGGGTTTAAACCGTGGGGATGGATTATCGGAACGGGCGTTTATGCCGATGATATTGATGCATTGGTTGTGAAAGAGAAGCAAAAATTGGATGAGGCGTTGCTTTCTCTAATCCTGCGTAACAGCATTATTCTCTTAGTGGTTGTAACACTTTTTTCGTTTATCTCACGCTATCTTAGTCAAAAACTCATTGGTAGCAGAATGGCGGACTTAAAACGGTATGTAGAAGATTTTGGACTGTATGTTACCAACAAAAAGAACCTTATTGATGAACGTTTGAATGACCATGCCGAGGATGAAATAGGCTCAACGGTGAGTGTGATCGACAAAACGTTTAAAGACTTTGAAAAACTACATTTAGATGATATTCGAGTCGTTGGTGAAGTGCTCATCATCTGTTCTAAAATGTCCAATGGCTATATGAACAACAAAACCTCTTTTGTCTCTTCTAACTTTTTAACCAATCGTCTCTCCTATGAAATTGATGCGATGATTGCTAAGGTGAATGAAGTGATGCAAGCAACACTTTCTTCGCTCAAAGATTTTCAAAAGGGTGACTTTAGTAAGCCTATTGCTATTGCAACCAATGGGGAGCTTAAAGAGTTGGTTGAGGGCGTGAATGCGCTTGGGAGTGCCTTAGCTAAAATGATTCGTGAAAATGCAGAACAGAGTGCACAACTTCATGAAAATGCCGATCAACTAGCGAGCTCTGTGGCGACAATCAAAAATGAACCGCTCAGTGATCTTAATCGTATCGTGAAAAAGACAACGGCATCGATGCATGAAATGGGCTTGGTTCAACAGCACCTTGCCGAAACCCTCAGTACGCTGACACAAAATGCGAAAGAGGCAAATGACATCTTAAATATGATTGGTGATATAGCCGATCAAACCAATCTTTTAGCACTGAATGCCGCCATTGAAGCAGCTAGGGCCGGTGAGCATGGTCGTGGGTTTGCCGTTGTTGCCGATAACATTCGCGAGCTTGCCGATAAAACAAGTCACTCACTCACTCAAATCCAAGCAACCATTGGTGTCATTGTAGGTGGTATCGTCGATAGTTCGGCTAAAATGAGCACGAATGCCAAAGAGATGAATAGCTTAACCGATGATGTGGAAGAGATTCAAGAAAAAACCAGTGATATTTTAAACATTATGAGTAAACTAGGCTAAATTGCGTTACATGTAAAGATAACATACTTTACATGTAACTCTTCCTTTTTGTTCTCTCCTTCATCTTTTTCCAGATTTCCCGATTTAGCTATGGGGACAAATAAAATGAAGGAGATGGACATGAGTACCATCAACACATCTTACACCAATCAAGTTCTGGTAGATCAAAATCAAAATACCTCCAGCAACAGTTCTACATCTTCAACTAAAACTGCGGAGGCAGTGTCAAGTGTGGCAGAAACCTCTCGTAGTACACCTGTTGATAGCGTTGAAATTTC
>JAVHRG010000285.1:0-8111 GCA_036171535.1 Sulfurospirillum sp.
ACATCGAAAAAGAGGGGTTGGAAAAGCAGATTTCTCTTCTGCCTGCCAATGTATTAGCTCCAACGCACAGCTTCCCCAAAGGATTTGACATCATCTGGATGAGCCAATTTTTAGACTGTTTTAGCGAGGAAGACATCGTCTCTATTTTGAGCAAAGTTAAAGAGGCGATGGACAAGAATACGCTACTTTGCATTATGGAACCCTTTTGGGATAGGCAACGCTTTGAAACATCGGCGTTTTGCATCATCAACACATCACCGTATTTCACCGCGATGGCGAATGGATGCAGTAAAATGTACCACTCCAAAGATTTTATCAAACTGATCGAAATGGCAGGGCTAAAGGTCGAAACGATCATCGACCATTTAGGGGTGTGTCAGAGTATTATGAAGATCAAAAAAGCCTAACTGTTTTGCGTCCAGTCAAACTCCATTTGTCTAGCGGTATTAACGGCTAATTCTTGCCCCATCAGGCGCTCAACCAGATGCAAACTCATGTCAATGCCAGCCGAAATGCCTGCGGAGGTGACGATCGAGCCTTCATCGACCCAGCGCATCTTTTCTTTTACATGTAAAGTGGGAAATAGGGTACGAAGATCGTCAATGTCTTCCCAATGGGTTGTTGAAGATTTGCCCTCGAGTAGTCCTGCTTTTGCGAGTAAAAAAGCACCTGTACAGACGGAAGCGGTGATTGTGGTCTGGAAAGAAGTGCTTTTGATCCATGAAATAATGTCAGAATCTTCAAGCTCTTTGGTCACCACGCCACCAGGAATCAGTAAAAGATCGGGCGTTGGATGCGAGGTGATGGAATAATCAGGGTGAAGTTTGAGCCCCGCTCTAGCATAAATGGATTGTTTGGTTTTACCAACAGTAAAGACTTCAAAAGCAAGGTTCTCTGGAGAAGAAGCCGTTTTGTTAAAGACACGTGACGCGGTTGTAAAAACTTCATAAGGGCCTGCAAAATCAAGTACTTCAACATTGTCAAAAATATAAATCCCCACTGTATATGCCATAAATTTCTCTCCTTCTTAACGTTACATGTAAATATAAAAATAGTTGGCATCGCCTTCGTGTTTATAGGCAAGTTTCATGCCATGCAAACGAATGACGTGCCACGTGATAAACAGACCAAACCCAAGTCCTCGGGAACTTTTTTGTTTTTTACCTTCCAAAAAGTAAGTCTCCGCATAACGTTCCAGTGAAAATTCAAGTGCGGGACCTTTGTTGGAAATGGTGATGCTTTTAGCATCGTTACACAAGAAGACATGGTGATCGGTAGAGTAGTTAACGCCGTTGTCTAAAATGTTTTTCAGCGCCACTCCAAAGAGCTCAAAATCAACATTGAGTTCCGCTGGTGTGAGTTTACATGTAATGTGCTCTTGCTTATCATCTAAAATATCAAGCGCAAAGTCCACCACATCTTCAATGTGATAGTGTTTGATTTCCAATTTAAGCTCATCTGAGCTCAATTTTTCAATGCGTGAAAACTCTTCTAACAGGGCTTCTTGGCGTTTAAAAACATTTTGTAGTATCTTGGTATAGGTTGCATCTTCGATCATCTCAGCGGCAAGTTTTCCTTTAGTGATCGGTGTTTTAAGTTCATGCATGATGTTGCGCAAAAAGAGTTGCCTTGAATCACGTAGCGCTTTGATTTTGATGACGGCACTTTCAAATTCGTTGGCAAGCATAGCTATTTCATCTTTTTTTGTACTTTTACATGTAATGTCATAATTACCATTGGCAAAGTGTTTGATCTTTTCTCTGAGCATTTTAAGGGGTAAGATACTTCGAATAATGCCAATGTAAAGGAAAATTACAAAGGCAAAGGTGAGGAAAGGAAAAAGAATTTGAGGAAAAACCTCTTTTTCAAAAGGCACTTGCAAAATGATGGGCTCATCGTTTCTTTTTTGTAAAATAGCATAGATATGAATGCCATAAGGAACGACATACAGTCCCAATCGCATTTTTTCTTCCATCTGTTTTACAGGAAAAGGGTGAGGCGGTTTGGGTAATGTTAAAAGTTTTTCTTGAAGCTTTCGATCATCAACCAGTGTAAATCCCATTTCATCCAGTTTATTATAATCAAGCTGTCTGGTGAATGGATCAATGGCTGAACGAACCGCGAGATGCGAATAATCGTGCATACGTCTTAGATTGGTCTCTCGCTCATGCATGGTAAGTGAAAAAAAGATCGCGCCAATCCCGATAAGCGCAAGTGCAAAGATAAGTGTAATGCGTGTAATAATCGAGTTGTACCATCTCATGCTTGAAGCCTATACCCAATGCCCCGTACGGAGTGAATGAAATGAGGCTCTTTAGAGCTTTCTCCTAGTTTGGTTCTAATGCGGCTAATGAGGACATCCAGGCTTCTGCTTTCGTTATCCTCATTGAGACTAAGCGTACTGTTAAGGAGTTCCGTTCTGGAAACGACACAGTTGTTCTTTTTAATAAGGTGTCCTAATACATCGTACTCTGCAGGGGTGAGCGTGAGAGGGGCATTATCAAATAAAATAGTATGACTCTCTTCTTTAAGTATAAGCGCGGAGGTTGAGACTTCTTCAGTTGTGGAGTGGCTCTTTTTATAGCGTCTAAGGACACTCATAATGCGAGCATAAAGCTCTTTTGGCTCATACGGTTTGGGTAAATAATCATCCGCTCCTAGCTCCAATCCTACGATTTTATCTTCCAAATCACTGCGTGCAGAGGAGATAATGATGGGGATGTCGCTTTTAGAACGTACCTCTTTACAAATTTCTAATCCGTCCATCCCTGGCAGGGAAAGGTCTAAAATAAGCAGGTCATATTTGGTAAGGCTTAAGGCACTAATACCTAGATAGGGGTCTTCATAGTTGGTGACGATGATGTTGTAGCGTTTTAAAAAATTGCATAAAATTTCTGCAAGTTCAGCATCATCTTCAATCATTAAAAGATTGGGTTGCATGGTTTTGTCCTATCGTGATTTTATAGGGGCATGTATCAAAAGTCTTTGAAATGTCCATACGGTTGGTTGGACACGACTTCTGCTAAAATCTTATAAAATGATACCTCTACTCTTTGAACGGTTTGTTAATACCAAAGCCACAGAGGAATTTTTCACTTTCAATGTCAATGTCAAATTTGTAAAAATGAAAATAACTCTTGGTACCCTCTGCTGTGGGTAAGCTAATATTATGAGTTACAATCCCTTCATAGAAAGCAAGGCGATCTGTTTCGGTGATTTCTTCTGCTGTCTCAGTGTCAAAAAGATCAGTGGCACTTTTGTTTTTCCACGTTTTAAAGCCAATAAATTTCTGATAGGCTTGGTTCATATAAAGATACTTTCCGTGTGCATTTTTAATAAAAGCTGGAGCGGGGATATGCTCCACAAAAGCGACAAATCGCTCGTGTTCAAGATTCTCTTGAACGGCATTGGCTTTTTGTTGGCTTATATCACGAATAATACCGACCATGCGAATATTTCGATCATTTTTGCCACGGATCACGCGACCTCGAACTTTAATCCAACGAAGAGGCTCACTTTGGCGGATACGATGATCGACCATGAAGTATTCGCTATGACCATCAAGATGTGCTTTAAGGCGTTCGTTGACCAGTGCCATATCTTTAGAATGGACTAAATTAAGCCATGATGAGAGTGTTGAAGGGGTTTCCGTATCATTATACCCCATGAGGTGTTTCCACTTTTGAGAGTAAAAGACATCATCGCTTTTCATATCCCAATCCCAAAAAGCTTCATCACTTCCTTCAAGAGCAAGCTCTAATCTCTCTTTTTGTGTCATGAGGAGCTCTTTGCTTTTATGAAGCGCAGAGATGTCAACAATCAGTGCTGTAAAACCAACAATATTGTTTTGAGTACCAAAGAGTGTTGACGTATGAACGATTGTTTGCTTGGGTATATTGTTGTCAAAGGTGAGTAAAAGCGAGTGTTCTCCACTTTTTGGAAGCGTGCTTATACGCTCAGCCGTTTCTTTAACAAAATTTCCAAACGCTTTTGAAAAGGCTTTATTGAAATAGAGTTGATTCTCTTTTTTATAGAGAAAGGGAAGGGGAATTGATTGGAAAATATCGTCTAAGGGTGCAACGGGGAGTGGAGATATGTGTTTCTTCTGATTTTGGAAGAGTACAAAAAGGGTTATAGTAGAAGCCAGTAACACACCAATGCACGCAAAAAGGACGATCTCTGTCATGCGAACCTCTTTAACATAAAGTTATCCCGCTTTTATAAGCGGGATAGAAAGGCGAAGACTATTATTTTAAAAGCTCTTTCTCTTTAACGATAAATGGAACGCCTTTGATGCCAGCACCAAAGTATTTGTTTTTAAGCTCATCAATATGAGCCACTTCAGCATCGCTGACTTTTTGATCAAATTTGACGTTTTCATCATAATATTTTTTCAATATTTTGATTTTATCAGCGTCGGTTTTGACTTTGGCCGTTTCGTTATAGATAACAGCTGCTTTTTCAAGAGAGCTTCGCTCATGAACCGGTGTGAAAATCAACTTAAGGTTGTTAGTCGTAAGTCTTTGCTCGATTTGAGCAAGCTCTTGCCTACAGTAAGGACACTCAGGATCGGTGAAGACTACCAATGTATCTTTTTTAGGATCATTGCCTAAAGAGATTACATTTTTCTTTTCCTCTTTTTTGTAGATTGCTGAAAGCTTTTTCTGAAGCTCTGCCATCTCCATCATCTCTTTGATACTTCCACCTTGTTTGATGCTAATGACATCTGGGAAGATCAAATCATCTTTGGTAAAGATGCTGAGTTTTTGTGAACGTGTTCCATCGGTAAGATTTAGGGTCACGAAATCCATGCCATCAATGCCCTCAACGCTTTTGCGAGAGACTACTTCGATGGTAATATTGGGTACTTGAATCGTTGATTTAAAGTGTTCAACAATCTGTGCGTCTGTTGCGGCAAAAAGTGTGCTAGAAAGAAGCGCAACGAACCATAAAATGTGTTTTTTCATTCATTTTCCTTGTAAGTTACAGAAACTAATCTGCATGAAATGTTAGGTATTATACAATAAAACCAATCATAGTTTGTTAATGAAAGGTCAATGTATGCTAGAGAATGCCGATAAAATGGCACTTATAGAAGAAATCGAAAAATTGATAGAATCTGATCCAAACGCTCCAATTTCTTCATTTTCAATGTTAGAGTTCTTAGAATTAGACGATTTAGTCTCGGTGCGCGAAACGCTTTTACGCTCGAAAATGAACCGTTCTTCTGAAAATGACGCATGGTTTGATGAGCTCTGTAAAAAATAGTCATACTCTTTACATGTAAAGGTAAATTATGGATAAAAAATGGGCGTATTTAACTGACATTGAAGGGTGTGAGGTTGTAGCGTTTTACACTCTTCGTAATCTGATCGAAATAGTCTATCTTAAAGAGGGCAAACAAAGAAGCCTTACCATTAATTTTCATGTTGCAGGTGGCTCGCTTGGGTATTTTGAGTTTTTCAAATTCGATACCATTCCGCTTCCTCCTGCAAAAATACCTTATTCTCCGAGCGAAATGTTCACAAAGATTTTACATGTAAACCTTTATGCGACCATTGGGGAACATGAGCGATTTGAAGAGTTGGAGTTTGTCTGTGAAGAGGGAACGTATCTTCTCTTCTTTGGTGAAGATGAAGAAGAAGCCCACTTTGCCAAAATCGAAAAAGGTAAAAAGCCTTCTTTACCACAGGTCAAACGCATGAATGAGACCTTACCGAAAGAGCTTTTTAGCGTAGAATTTTTCAAGGAAAATCTCGCTTTTGCCCTTCTAGCGCACGGTGAGCAAAAGACCCCTCACGGGTTACCCTACTCAATGCACCTTTTAAGTGTTGCCAGTGAAGTCATTAACGCTCTTTACATGGAGCCGCTTAGTTATGATGAAAACAATGTTGCCATTGCCTGCGCTCTTTTGCATGATGTCAATGAAGATACGAGCACAAAAATCACCAAAGAGAGTTCTTTAGCGGGAAATAGTGAAGTGATCGCCAAAGGGGTACAGGCACTTACCAAAGATAAAACCCTACCTTCTAAAGAGATGCAGATGCGAGACAGTCTTGAGCGACTGAAAAAGCGTCAAAACTGCGTGGCACTGGTCAAGCTTGCCGATCGCATTACCAATTTGGGCGTACCTCCGAAACATTGGGATGAAGTGAAAAAACGAAAGTATCTTGAAGAGGCAAAGTTAATTTTGAGCGAACTTGGCTATTCCCATCACTATTTAGCCCATAAATTACATGAAAAAATTGAGGCGTATCGGCTTTACATGTAAAGCTTTGGAACGAAGTATGCTTAGGTTGTAAATATCACAACAAAAGGATGGATCATGCGTGTATGGATAAACTACATCAAATACACCCCTGAGGTCGTCGCCTTTGTCGCAACCTGTGTTGTTCTAGCGCGATAGTCGATTAAGGGACATACTCCTTTAAAGCAAAGCTTTAAAGACTACGTTAATGGGTTCTCTTCGGCAGAGAGCCCACGCACATTGATGTTTTAAGACATAAAAAAGTTAATCTTTTGGAATAGCTAGTATTTTTTCCCCTCACACGGAATCAACTCTTTTTCGTTCACATCTTCCACCAATGCTTTCATGCTTTTGATCGTAAAGAGCTTAAGATCGTCACCTTTCAGTGCCTTGAGTTCAGAAGTAAATCCACTTTTAGAAAAAATCACAAACATATCAGGTTCAAAGGATGCTTTGGCACATTCCTCTTTGAGTTTTGAAAGTTCGGTTTTTTTCACTTTGGTATTTTTGTATTTGGTGCTTCCTGCAATCAGTTTTCCTGACGCTGTCTTAGCCAAAATATCAATTTCAGCATTTTTATCCCAATAGCTTCCCACCTCTACAATAGGATCTTCTGTCATTATTTTACGCAAAAGCTCAAATGAAAGTTTTTTAAAAATGAGTTCATAAAATTCTTGTTCGCGAGAGGCGAATGCTTTTTCAACTTCGCTGTAATCACCCTCTTTGATCGTTTTATAAAACGGTGAAACAAAGGCAAACCAAAAGCGCATAAAAGGGGTCATGAAACTTAGTTTATCGGAGTTATCATCATCGACATTGACAGGACGCTCCAGTGAATATTCAAAACGAATCAGTGCGCTGTCCAAAAGTGTATCAAGCGCTGATTCACCTTCTTCTCGGCTAATGTGCGCACGCTTAAAGGTTGAATGCACCCGACGATCGCCCGTTGCCATAGCGCTTAAAAGCATATGGCTTAGTTTGTTGCTAAAGGTGATTTTGGCAATGTCACTATGAATGTAAGGATAATTTTTGAAAATCTTGGTCTCCATAAGCTCTAAAAGAGGCTTGTGCATGTCTACTTTCCAGCTTGTTCCTCCAAATACAGAAAAATACTCAATGGCTTTTTCCATATCATCGGCATGATTTTGGAGACAAAAAGAGCGAAATTGGTGTAAAAGAGTTGGATGTTTTGGCATGAAAAGAGACCTTTAATTGTTTTTAGCAATTATACACGAATAAAGGGATTTTCAAAGGAGCGAAAAAGAGAGGGTCGCAAAAATCTCTTTGCAACCCTCAAGAGCATTTGGTTATTTAGCGTGACTTCCATCACAAAATGGTGCATTAGCACTTTTTTTACAGGCACAAAGATAGTACTCTTTTGCCTCGGTGACCGTGAATGCTTTCGGTGTAAAACCTGAGCCTTTATGGCTACCATCGCATAAAACAGTGGTTGCACTTTTACCACAGGTGCAGAAGTGGTACTCTTTATTGGCTTCTAGTGACATTTTAACAGGTGACATGATTGTTCCTTTATATATTAGTGCGTTGGCACATCAAATACTAAAACCCAAGCGGGTTTCAACGCTTTTATCTCATAGGCTTTTTCTTCGGTGATCTGCACTTCATCTCTTGCTTCAAGTGTCACACCATCGATTTCAATTTTGCCTTCGACAACGAATACGAGTTTACCACGATTTGAGGTAGACGGAGCTATGGAAATGGTTTTACCTTCCTCTAGCTCAGTGGTGGTAATAAACGCCTCTTGTTTGATGGCGATTGAATGATCTCTACCATCGGGTGAGACTAGGGTTACCCACTGATTGCTCTTGGTGACATCCCTAAAATCACGTTGGTTGTAAAGGGG
>JAVHRG010000285.1:8211-10012 GCA_036171535.1 Sulfurospirillum sp.
CCAAAACCCATGCGTTCTTTGTTGTAATATTCCGCAAAGGAGAAGCTAAAATGGCTATGAAGCCAACCATGTTCCGCAACACCTCTTTGGTTTGCTTTATGAATTGAAAATGCCATTGTCTTCTCCTTTACATGTAAAACATTATTTTTGCAAAATTCCTTCAAGTGCGACGTCGATTTTAACCTCTTCGCCCACGATTACGCCGCCAGTCTCAAGCGCTTTGTTCCATGAAATACCAAAGTCTGAGCGATTGATTTTACCTGTAAGACCCAGTCCTACACGTTTGTTACCGTATAGATCGGTTGCAGCGCCACCGTTTTCAAAAGCTAACACAACAGGTTTTGTCACACCTTTCATAGTCAATTTTCCATACGCTTTATCGCCTTTAACTTCATCAAGTACAAACGTAATGGTTGGATACTTTGCAACATCAAAAAGATCCGCTGAGCGTAAGTGCTCATCTCTGTCTTTAATCCCTGTATCGATGGTTGTGGCTTGAATCGTTCCGTTTAAAGATTTAAGCGTTTTGGTTGCTTCATCGTATACAAAACTTCCGTTAAATGTTGAAAAATTTCCTTTGACGGTTGAAATCATGGCGTGTTTAACACTAAAATCTGCACTCGAATGCATAGGATCAACGGTGTAGTTTCCGGCAAATAGGGCAGTTCCTGCCAATAAAGAAGATGCGAGTAATGTTTTAATTTTCATAATAGTTCCTTTTTTACTAATTAGTAATATATGAGCAAAAAAAAGCTGACTTACACGAAGCCTATTGCGCTTTTTGCAATTTACGTAACAGATCGTACAATGCGATCAACTCTTCATCGCTCAACACGTCAAAATAGCTTTGCAGGTTGCTTGCATGCTGGGGAAACATTCCTCCGATGAGTTCTTTTCCTTTTTCCGTAATGCTGACAATGCGTACACGGCTATCTTCAGGTGAGGGCAGTGTTTGTATAAACCCATCTCTGACGAGATTTTTCACAACCACGGTGACATTGCCAGGGGTGCTTTCAATCAATTTGGTGATTGCACCTATATTCAAATCGCCACGGTGGTAAAGGACTTCTAAGACTTCAAATTGATTCATGCTTAAGCCAGATGCGTTGATATACTTCAACTCTTTGGCACGGATTTTCTGAAATGCACGGAGGATTTGAATCCATGTTTGCATACTTCTATCGGTGCGTTCACCATAGCTTTTAACGTTTGATCTCAGTTTCATCTTTTTCCTTCCTTTGCCGAAATTATATTACTAATTAGTATTAATGTCAAGTCCTTTTTGAAAATGAAACGAAAAAGTCATTTAAAAGCCTAAATAAAGATACTTCTTCACATGAATTAGTATATAATGTCGCCGCTTTTTACAGAGTAAAAGGCATTAGGAGAAATAATGGAAGAAAAAAATAACGAAAAATGCAATGAAAATATCTCAAGTAAAGTGTTCGCATTCAATGAATTTTTAGAGGGTAAAGTAGAAAAATTACTGCTCAATGTTCTCAATATTGCGCGTTATGTCTTTATTGTTATGATGATTGTCTATTTGGGGCAGTGTCTTATCAGCCTTGGATATAAGATGATTTCCTTTACCATTTCACAAGGGGCACTTGATTTTAGCTCTATCAAGATCATTTTGACCGATGGTTTGTTTATCTTGATTGTTTTGGCGATTGTCAAAACGCTCTTTATCCAAGATGGGTTTGACTATGCCGTAACCTTTCTTGAGATTTCGTTTGTAGTGTTGGTGCGAAAGCTTATCTTACTAGAGACAGACCCTTCTGAAACACTGCTTTTACTCGTG
>JAVHRG010000286.1:0-9966 GCA_036171535.1 Sulfurospirillum sp.
CTTTTCATAGGCCACATTCGTAATCTCTAAGCTTTTTGAAGTTTTCTCTTTCGTTTCATTGGCCATAGAAGAAATTTTGATGGCATCTTCATTGAGATTAACCACCTTTTGGCTATTTTCTTTAATATTTTCACTGGCATTTGAAACACTTTGAACCACAACACTAATAGTAACATCTATTTCTGAAAGTGATTTTTGGGTACGTTCAGCAAGCTTTCTGACTTCATCTGCTACAACAGCAAAACCACGTCCATGTTCGCCTGCACGGGCTGCTTCAATGGCAGCATTAAGCGCCAAAAGGTTCGTTTGATCAGCAATATCTTTAATCATATCGAGCACTGAGCGAATTTGGGTTGTCTGCTCTGCCAAATCATGCATCTGAGAAGAGATATGTTGTTCATCTTGACTGACACTATCAATGCTTTCAACGATTTGATCAAGTGTTTTAATCATTTCATCCAACATCGCATAATCTTCTTTCATATACGTTGCTGATGTTTCTGAAATATCACGTGATTCTTGCAATTCACGATTAATTTTTGAAGTGAGTTTTTTAACATTTTCTACAATGCGATCCTGATATTCAGCAAGATCATTAATTTTCTGAGAGGAATTTTGAACATTTTTGTTGATTTCAGAGTTGGTCGTCATTGTGAGTTTAGCTTTAATCAAGGCTTGCTGAAGCGTTGAAAGGAGGGTATTAAGATTTTCACTAATATGCCCAATTTCATCATGATTCAGAACTTCTAAAGGACGGTTCAATGCCAAGTCTTGTGTGATTTCAGATAAGTGATCACCAATGCGTCCAATGCGTTTGACAATATAACGACTAATGGATAAAAGAAGACTCGATGTGATGGCTAAAACCGCTAGTGAAATAGCAATGACCAAATAGAGATTTTGCTTGAGTTTTGTACTTATTTCAACACTAATATCTTTAACTCTTTGATTGGTAAATTTTGAAATATTATCAAAACGCTTTGATATATATTTGCAATCTGCTTCAATTTCCACCGCCATATCGCCTATATCTTCACGATTGTCCTTGACATATAGCCCATAAATACGTTGATACTGTGGCGCTATTTTTTGACTATAGCGATCATAAGCTTCGTTAAGGTTTTGCTTCAAAGTTGGATCAGAATAAAAATCACTTTTGAGTGCTTTATCAAAAAAATCTTTCATCTGTTTTTCAATCACAGGAATATGATCTTTTGCTTGTCCTGTAGGAAGAAATTCACTGGTAACATGAATCAGATCATTTAAAATCATTTCAAACGTACTACGTGCCGCTGTAATTTCGCTATCAGGAACTACGTTTTTTTCATAAATCGTTTCTAAAGAATTTTTACCAATAATACTAGAGTTAATACTCACATAAGCTAGAATAATCAAACCAAGAACGGTAACAAACGAGATAAAAAGCAGTTTTGTAGAGATTCGAATTTCATTAAACATCACATACCTTTATTTGGAACATTTACGTATTTTATAGCCGAATCATAGCCAAAAAATATTTAAAAGGTCAAGTTTTTTAAACTATTTTCCTAAATAAAAAATATTAAAAATAAATAATCAGAATAACAAAAGTTTGATCTTTTCTCCCGCTTCAACATGGGTTGTTGTCTCATCACTGATCCAAAGCGCATTACTATTTATAAGGGGTTTTACCATACCTGAACCGTATTTATTGCCATCAAAAGCATAGAAAGATCCCTCGTTGTATGTTCCCAAAACAAGGTTTATTCGACCTGATTTTACTTTAAAAGACTCACTGTTTTGAGCATGAATCACTTCAAAATTAAACTTTTTTTGACCTTGAAATTTTTTGAGTACAGGAATAAGAAACAAAAAGGCATTGACATAAGCAGCCAAAGGATTTCCTGGCATAGAAGCTACAATAGTTTCTCCCATTTTACCCATCATTGTAGGTTTTCCTGGTTTGATGTTAATACCATGAAACGAAGCTTTAAAACCATTTGTTAGCAATGCACGCTCCACAAAATCCGCTTCGCCCATACTGACACCGCCACTGGTCACCAAAACATCATACTGCTTCATTTGTGCAAAATAGGCGGTTGCTGATTCTAAATTATCAGGGATAACACCACAATACTGTGCAGCAAACCCATGCTCACGCAAGAGGGCCATCAACGAGAGTGCATTGATGTCGTAAATTTCATCTTCACTCGCAATTTCCCAAGGAGATTTGAGCTCATCACCTGTCGAAAAAACAGCAATCGCAAGCTTTTTATAGACTTCCACCATACTAATGCCCTGTGATGCAAGCAAAGCGATATCTCGTGAACTTAAACATGTTCCTTCGCTGAGTAAAAGAGCGCCAACACGCTCTTCTTCACCTTTAAGCCGAAGGGCATTGCCTTTTTTAACTTTTGGTGAGAGAATGATTTTATGCTCATCGTACAAAAGGCAATCCTCAAAAGGAATGATGGTATCGGCATCATCAGGAACTTTTGCACCCGTCATGATTTTATAGCACTCATTCTCACCTAAACTTGGTTCAACGACATTGCCTGCCAAAATCGTTGTTTTAATCAAGAGTTCACTTAACCCTTCTTGGTATTTAAAGGCAAATCCATCCAAGGCAGCATTGTTGTAAGAGGGGAGATTCTTTTTACATATAATATCTTTTGCAAGCGTACGCCCGAGAGCCTCAAAGACACTTACCCATACACAATATGGTTTGGTAGATGCGAGATCTTGGCTTAGAGTAACTGCTTCATCAAAACTAACCACTTGCCCTTTATTCATTGCTTACTCCTCTAGTCTTTCAATATGCGCACCTAAGTGTGAGAATTTACCTTCAAGATCTTCATAACCGCGATCTAAGTGATAGATTCGGTGAATTTTGGTCGTTCCATCTGCCACAAGTGCCGCTAGAATAAGCGCTGAACTTGCTCGAAGATCGGTAGCCATAACATCGGCAGCATTCAGTTTAGCTCTTCCTTCAACCGTTGCACTGTGACCTTTTAACTTAATGTTTGCACCCATACGTGAAAGTTCACTCACGTGCATAAAACGGTTTTCAAACAGGCGTTCATCAATGATACTTGTACCTTTTGCTTGCGTACACAGTGCCATAAATTGCGCTTGAAGATCGGTTGGAAAACCTGGATATTCGGTTGTTTCAATGTCAGAAGGTAGAATTTTTTCACAAGGATGAATGGTGAGGGTATCGTCTTTTTCATCGATCTTAAAGCCCATCTGTTGAAGCTTCAAAATAACGGCATCCAGATGTCGTGGATTGACTTTTTTTAACGTGATTTTTGAGTTTGTAATAGCACCCGCACACAAATAGGTACCGGCCTCAATACGATCAGGAATCACACGAAAATCTTGAATATCTAAGAGTTTTCCGCCATTGCCTTGGATGATCAATTTTGAAGTTCCAATGCCTTCAATGCTGACGCCAGATTCTGCTAAAACTTCGCACAATTGAACCACTTCTGGCTCTTTTGCAACATTAACCAGTGTGGTTGTGCCATGCGCAAGTGCTGCTGCCATGATAATATTTTCACTACCGGTCACCGTGACTTTATCAAAGCTGATCGTTGCACCTTTCAATCCCTTAGGTGCTTTGGCGAGAACATACCCTTGTTTGATCTCAATGACAGCACCCATTTTTTCCAATGCTTTTAAGTGCAAATCAATGGGGCGTTGACCAATGGCACACCCACCTGGAAGTGAAACTTCACAGTGTCCAAAACGCGCCAAAAGAGGTCCAAGCGTTAAAATAGAAGCACGCATTTTACGAACAATATCATAATTGGCACAGGCTGAATTCACCGTTGAGGCATTCACTTCAACAACATTATTTTCTTTACATGTAAAGGTTGCGCCTAAATTTGAAAGCAGTTGTAACAATGTTTTCACATCGGCGACTTGAGGCATATTTGAAATCGTAATTTGTCGTTTTGAGAGAAGTGTTAACGCTAAAAGGGGAAGTGCGGCATTTTTTGCCCCAGAAATTGAGACAGAGCCACTGAGTTTTTGTTTCCCTTTGATCGCTAAATAATACATCATTCATTGTTTCCTTTTAAAAGATTCACTTATTGTAGTTAAAAAATGATTAAAATTCCTATGAATTCTGCTAGAATTTGAATTACTATGATTGTGAGGAATTAGGATGCTTTTAGAACAGTTTTTGCATGAAACACGCTATCTTTCTATCGCTCATCTCTATTTTGACGAAGTAAAATTAACCATTTTAGATCGCGCTAAAAAAGAACATACCTCTTTTCAATCGTTTGATCTTACCAAAGATATTAAAACTGCTCCTGTAGCAGATATCCTTTTTATCGAAATAGGCGAAGGGAATAAAGACAAACTTAAACTCCTTGTCAGTCTTTTTGCCAAACGTAAACCGATTATTGCCTATCTTTTTGCCGATGATGTTGAAAACAGACTCTTACTCAAATTTGCATTGCATTTTGGCATCACCGATGTTTTGCCACTCAAAAATGAAGAAAATCTTCTCTTTTCGATTTTTTCTAAAAGTCCCAATAAACTCGATGACAAACTTTTCACGTTTCAAAAGATAGAACTTGAAAAGAAAATAGAACATTTTTTTCCTTTTTTAGTATTCCAAGGCGAAACACTGACGTATGCGAATGCCAAAGCGAAAATGCTTTATGAAACCAATGACCTGATGACACTTCAAACAAAAATAAGCCGTGATGAAGAGTTGTGTGAAGCGCTAAAAGAAGATGGAGATGCACAAGGGAGCATTGTTATTGAAACAGCTTCTGCTGAAAAAGAGATCTATCTTTGTATCATCAAATCTTTTCCTCAAAGTAGCGAAAAAATTGTTACGCTGATCAATTACGAACCTGAAAGTGAGCCTAAAAACTGTTCGTCCATTATGAATCGCTTTGATTTTGTCGATAAACTCAAAGATCGTCTAGCCCAACAAAGCGTTACACAAACACCTATTTCTCTTATTTTTATTAATATCTCCAATCTGGATAAACTGAGCAAAACGTTTACCAGTACAACACTCTATGAGGCATTCAAAAATTTGATGCTTCAACTCTTCAAGCTCAAAGAAGAGGGGCAAGATCTCATCCAATGGAGCCCCAATCTTTATATTTTAATGGGGGAGAAAGAGACCTTTGAACATGCGTGCGAGCAAACACGGTATATCCAACAAGAGCTTATTTCAGCAACGGCCAATGAAAAGATAACACCTATTATCCTCTCCTCAGCCTTCCAGCTAGAAATGGACGACCTTAACGAAGTTATTGATTATATTGAAAAGATCAATACCAAAAATCTCTTGCCACATGATATTGAAAAAATAAAATATTATGAGCTTGAATACCTTGATAACGTCATTGAAGAGGAAGAGCAAATTTCCTATTTAATGCACAACTGTGTTAATAATAAAATTCCTATCAAACTGCTCAATATCTATAAAGGTCTGTGTATTAATACTAATTCATCCATTTTAAAAATAGCGCAAGACAGCTACCAAATGACCTGCGAAAACCTTCAAGGCTATGCGATGCAACTCGAAGGTGAAACCGTCCTTCAAGCACCCAATTTTCCTAAAGACATCAAAGCGGAAATCTCTTTGGTCGATATTAAGCGCTCACTCGTCATCATTAAAAACCTCAAGTTTCTAGCCTCAAGCGCCAACAATAGGCAACATACGCGGGTACAAACCAGTGTACGAACACCTGTTCTCATCAAATACGCCCATCGTTCTTCCGCACAAGGCGAGATTATCGATATTTCCGTTAATTCTATTGCAATGAAAGTCACCAAATCTTTCCGCGAAGAAGAGATGATGAACCAATACGTACGACTGAATTTTTCCCTTCCCTACGAAGATGGCGAGAATGGGTATATCATCATGGATATAGAAGCTAAAGTAACCTATATTGCTCACACCGACGACTATACCAAAATTGTTGTATCGTTAGGAAATCTTCCAAAACCCTATGATGACTATTTGCTTCGTTACATGTACACTCGCCAAAAAGAGCTCATTTCCGAGATCAGAAGAGCAACGAAAGCGTATAACTAAATCTTTACATGTAAAGATTCTTAGAGTGTGGAAAGTTTACATGTAAAAGTCATCTGTTTAACTTTTTTAACTCACAAATTAATAAAAATTATGAAATTTTTAATTTTTAATATATAATCAATTGAGCTATAAAAACATCAGATTAAGGGATAGTATGAAAAAAATATTGCTATTAATAGGATTACTCACGAGTATGTATGCAATGCCACCTTGCGAATATGAGACAGAACAAGTTTGTATGTATTTATACAAAAGCCCTATGAGTGCAGAAGTAAACGTTATTAATATGACACAAAAAAAAGTCGTTGTTCAAGCAGAAGCAAGGCTTGATAAAATCTATCGAAAAATAGACAATCTCGTCTTAGAACCCAATCAAACAATGACTCTTATCAAAACACGCTATGACAATTCTTCAACAAAGCCAAGTTACGTTTCTAGAAAATTTGCATTTAAATATATCAATTGAAAAGAATAAGGCTTTATAGATTTCAGTTACATGTAAAGCCTAAAGCTCCTAAAGATGGTTAATAATACTCGCGTTATACGCTGCGCCAAAGCCGTTGTCGATGTTGACGACACTCACGCCACTCGCACAACTGTTGAGCATGGAAAGAAGTGCTGCTACGCCTCCGAAGCTTGCGCCATAACCTACACTGGTGGGTACGGCGATGACAGGTTTATCAACCAATCCACCGATGACACTGGCGAGGGCTCCTTCCATCCCAGCGATGACGATAACCACTTTAGCATTTTGAATGACCTCTAAGTGTGCGAACAGACGGTGAATCCCCGCCACACCTACATCAACAATTTTTTTGACATGATTGCCTAAAATGCGCGCTGTCTCATAGGCTTCTTCAACCACATAAAGATCAGATGTTCCAGCAGCTATGATGGCGATGTAGCTATCTGGTGGTGTCATGATTTCACGCTCAATGGTTATGGTTCGACCCATGACATTGTACTTTGCCTCGGGGGCAATGCCAAGAATGGCTTCATAGGCTTTTTCATTGGTGCGTGTAATAAGAATGTTATTGTCACGATCAAGTAATTTTTGGGTAATTTGCGCAATCTGCTCAGGCGTTTTACTCTCACCATAGATGACTTCAGGATACCCCAAACGAATGCCACGGTGATGATCTATTTTTGCAAAATCCAACTCTTCAAACGGTTCTGCTTTGATCTTTTTGAGTGCATCTTTAATACTGACATCACCCTTTTTGACTGCTTCTAAAAGCTTTTCTATTCCTTGTCCACACATATCATACCTTTTCCAAAATGCTTAATGACTCTACAATCGAACCATGTCGATAGCCTTCAAGATCTAACGTTACATGTAAAAATCCAAGCGATTTAAGATGCTCCGTTACCTCGTTTAAATGGCTATCATTCAAAAGGCGAAGAGCCTCATTTTGAGGCATTTCAATACGTGCCAAACCATCTTCATAGCGAACACGCATTTGAGGATACCCTTGTGCAATCATATACGCTTCTGCACGACCTACCATCGTGAGCGCTCCTTCATCAATGACCTTGTCATAAGCAAATCGTGTCAATAAACATGCATAAGAAGGTTTATCCCACGTACTGAGCCCAAGTTCTTTAGAAAGAGCGCGAATCTCTTTTTTACACAATCTTGCTTCTAAAAGAGGTGTTTTTATACCAAGTTCACCAAGAGCGACACGTCCTGGGCGATACTCTAAGGTATCATCCACATTACTTCCCTCCGCGATGGCACTAAAATCATGTTCCGTTGCAAAAGAACTTAAAGAAGAGAATAGGGCATGTTTACAAAGATAACACCTGTTTTCAGGATTGTGGCGAATGGCATCAATCCAAGGCTTTTCCATCACTAAATGTGAAACGCCAATCTCATCGGCTACTCGCCTTGCGTCATTGATTTCCCATGTTGCAATATAAGGTGTTGAAATGGTGATAGCCAAGGTATTAGAACCTAAAACATCGTATGCAGTTTTAAGTAAAAATGTACTGTCAACACCGCCTGAAAAGGCCACAATAAGACGTTTATAGGAAGCAATAATCTCTTTTAACTGTTCATATTTTTGAGTCATCTTGTCTCTCTTTCATCGCCACGGTCACACTCTCATAAATCCTCAAAATTGGTACATTATGCTTTAGAGCAGCTTCTTTGCACTCTTCGTATTCTGCTTTATATTTGAGCATTTTTCCATGCGCAAAGACACATTTTACACTAATCTCACCATACGGAGTATCAACGATTTTCATCTCACGCTCTAACATTACTTTTTGAACAAGTGAACGTCTAAGCCCTATGGAAGAGGTCTCTGTAAAAATAATCTCCATCGCTTCTGCCTCTTTTTGCTCACTGACCAAAACGCTAAGCTTCACACCCAAACGATTTTTCTTAGTCGTAATTGCTGTCGTGTAAACATCTTTGACGCCTATGGCAAAGAGCCGCTCTTGCACATAAGAGAGTATTTCAGGGCTCATGTCATCAATGTTGGTTTCTAGCACAACCTCTTCAGAAAAAGCGACTTTTTCGTCTTCGTCACCTAAAAAAACACGCAATACATTGGGAATATCAAACTCTTTATGCCCGATGCCATACCCTATTTTTTCAATCACCAAAGAGGGCATCTTCTCATACGTATCCACATTGGCTTTGATGATCGCCGCACCCGTAGGTGTCGTTGTTTCAAATGGTACACGACCTAACGTTACAGGCACATTTTGTAAAATCTCAAGCGTTGCGGGAGCAGGCACAGGGAGGGTGCCATGTTCACACTGCACAAACCCACCTCCTAGTTCAATCTTTGAAGCAATAATCTTCTTTACATGTAAAGCTTCCAAACAGATTGCAGCGCCCACAATATCGACAATAGAATCAACAGCTCCCACTTCATGAAAGCCTACATCTTGTGGCTCTTTTCCATGGATTTTTCCCTCAGCCATTGCCACAGCCCAAAACATTTTTACACTTCGCTCTTTAACACTTTCACTAAGCGTACTGTTTACAATAATCGCTTCAATACTCTTAAAGGTACGGTGTTCATGATGGTGTAAGTTTGCATGCCATTTTGGCGTGAGTTTGACATCAACCCTTGTTCCGCTGATTCCTTTTTTACTGGCTTTTTGAATGTCAAGTTGAAACTCGCTGTCTAAAGAAAGTTTTGAGAGTTCCTGCTTTAAATGAGTGCTATCCACGCCAAGGTCTAACATTGCTCCTAAGTGCATATCACCACTGATACCGCTAAAGCAGTCATAGTAGAGAACTCTCATCATTGATCCTTATTTCTATTCTTGGCACGGTTTCAAAGCAAAGCTCTGAAACCTACGTTAACACTAAGTAATCTTGCGCAGAAAGCCCACGTGCCTTTAGCACTCTTTATTATTTACCAATTTTGGAACGGTGATTGAACCAAAAGGAAGCACGATAATACTTGCATCTTTACCTTTTTCTTTAATCGCATCAGCAAGGGCTACATGTAAATCATGGTATGGTTTCAAGTGTACCGCTTTCATCTGCTCATCAGTAAGTTCACTGACAGCCCAACTTTGAGCCCAAAGGTTAATCTCAGCCATTTTAGCCGCTTTGTGGTAACCAAGTTTATAGCCACACTTAATTTTATCGAGTACCGCTTGTGCAGAATGTTCGGAACTCATTAATTTAAAGAAGCCTTCTTCGCCAATACCGGTACGGCATTTTGCAACCATAATGAGAATACCTTTGTCTTTAAGCGCAAGTTTACCGTTATCAAGTGCTTTTTGAGACTGATACAGGTCAATGTCCATAGGATATGGCGCAACAGAGATGACAATGTCCGCTTTTTGGGGAATATTTACGCAAAAAACCTCATCCGCTTTATCGATACCAGCATAAAATGAATCGCTAAGATCACCCGCAGTAACCGCGCAAATATCGTGGTCACTATCTA
>JAVHRG010000287.1:0-9960 GCA_036171535.1 Sulfurospirillum sp.
GCCCGTTCAAATTGCCAAATACACCGCTTTTTTAGCGACAGGAAATGGTGTGACTCCTCATTTTATCAGTAAAATAAATGATGAAACGATCAATTTTCCCACTGATCCAAATATGGTGAGCGAGAGTGAAAAACGCTTTTTAAAAGTTACCCGTGAAGGTATGTTTGAAGTTGCCAATGTCCCTGGTGGTACGGCAGTAAATCATATCAAAGTCACCGCACCTTTTAAAATAGCCGCTAAAACAGGAACAGCACAAGTTGTAGGTATTTCTCAAACGGATAAAAAGCGTATGCGTGAAGAAGATATGGATTATTTCCAACGTTCACATGCTTGGCTTACAACGTTTGGCCCGTATGATAACCCTCAGTATGTGGTAACAATTCTTGTTGAGCACGGAAGCCATGGTGGGTCAGAAGGCGGTCCAATCGCTTCAAAAATCTATGATAAACTCTACGAAATGGGTTATATTAAACTTCCTTAATACCACTTGTTAGTCTCATCTTCAAAGCTATTTTAGGGTGATAAGGTTTATACTTTCCCTAAGTCCTTTGAAAAAAGAGCGATAAAATAATTTTATTCAATGAAAACAAAGAAAGGTTTAAAAATGAAAAAAATTATCTTTGGTTGTATGATAACAGCAATAATGTTGAGCGGATGCTGGTGGCGACCCTATTATGGTGACCATGATGGTGGCAGACATGGCGGTCATGGCATGGAAATGCATGAGGGTGGCGAAGGTAGGGATAGGGACATGCATGGTGGTGAAGACGGTCGTCGATAATCATGTTAGATACCTCGCATAATGTGAGGTATCTTTAAAAAAAGAGCTTATGAGACGAAGAAGAGATCTTTACATGTAAAAAGTTAAAGATGCGTAATATCGATGGCGTATTCTATTTTTTCTGCAACCTCTTGTGCTAAAGCAACGCCAAAGAGTTCACGCAAAAGGTAAAAACCTAACTCTAAACCAGAGCTTACACCAGCAGCGGTAATAACCTTTCCATCTCGAACCACTTTAGAAGAGACAACATTAACACCATACGCTGCTAGCTCATCAAAAGCAGTATGATAGGTCGTTGCTTCTTTGCCTAAAAGAAGGCCTGCTTCGGCAAGAAAAAAAGCACCTGTGCAGACAGAAGCAAGATAGGTTGTTTCCTTTTGATGTGCTTGAATAAATTGATGTATCGAAGGCTCTTTCATCCATTGTTTTCGACCTTGTCCTCCAGGGAAAAGTAATATATCCAAAGAAGGACAATCGTCAAAACTAGTATCAGGCAGAATGCGCAGACCATTAAAAGCTTGTACTGGCTCTAAGGTTGGGGCAACTAATATAACCTTGGTACTATGGGGTACTAGTTTATTGATATACATGAGTACTTCAAAAGGGGCTACGAAATCAAGCTCTTCGACGTTTGGGAAGATGACAATGCCGATAGTCACCATAGGCTACTCCTGCGTTCTTACAATCAAGCTGTCTGGTAGGTTGTACTGCTTGATCCACATCTCTTCTTGCTCTCTCATATCCCCATTATCGACTTCATGGTCAAATCCTAAGAGATGAAGCATCCCATGAATAAATAAAAGCGTAATTTCTTCTTCAACACTGTGTCCAAGCTCTTTGGCTTTTTGTTCTGCTAATTCGTAGTTGATGACAATGGAGCCTAAAGGTGCATGAGGAAAATCATCAATCGGGAAGCTGAGCACATCGGTAGTTTTATCCATATTGCGATGCTCAAGATTGAGCGCGTGCATATTTGTCCCATCAATGATAAGAAGCTCTACTTCTTTTGGGGTATGCTCTTCACAAATCTTCTCCAACATCTTTACATGTAAAGGGATGTTGAATTCATTTTCAATCTGTAGCATGAAAATCTCCTTTTAAAATAGGCTTGGTTGGGTCGTAAATGTTTTGACAAACAGAGGCTCATAGCTCTCTTTCTCCCCTAAAACAAGAGCATATGCAAATGATTTTTGAGCTAAGATTGAGAGCTCTTCAATCGTTTCAAAGAAGAGTGTTTCCCCTTCGAAAGAGATACTTTGCTTATAGTGTTTAGGTAAAACAAGAATCATATAAGAGCTTTCAATAAATGTTTGCATATAGCTCAGTAATGAAGGTAGTAAGGAAGGCATGGGTTCAAAAATAAGAACTTTATCACTAGCACCAAACTCTTTCTTGCAGAGAGCATGGGTGACAAATTGTGGGTAAAAATGCTCACAAAAACCTAAAGATTCTAAAGAATAAGTAATCTTATGGGTATCACAAAAATGAAGTAAACAGAGCAGCTCTTCTACAAAGAGAGATGGAATTCTTTGCTCTGAAAAGTAACGTTCATGATACCAAAAGGAAGAGAGGAAAAGTCCTTTGGGAACAATCACAGGTTTTACATGTAAAGCATTTTCAATACGTTTTGCAACAGGCGCAATCTTCTGCGCAAGGGTGCTATCGCTTAGAGAAAAACGCTCTTCTTCTTTTGCACTCAGTAACATTTTAGCAATATTAAAAAGATTGCCACGCAAACGCTTGATGGTTTTAGGGACGTGAATCATCTCTAAAAGTGCTTCTTGCACAGGGGAAAGTAGCACAATATCAAGCGATTTTTGTGTGATGGTGTAACGTAATAGCTTGATCAACATCAGCTCTATGGAAGTAACTTCTATCCATGCACATTCATCATCTTCGTTTAAAAAAGGAAGGGTTGTGACAATGGCATAAGCACCTTTATCCAGTGCTTGATGAATAGATTCACGTGATGCCATGGTGTCGATGAAAAGATCGCCATGTGAGACACGTAAACTCTCAAGTGAGATAGAAGCAAACGCATCAATGGGAGGCAGGGTTGCAAGCTTCCCATCAATGATGCGTACAAAGTTATCTATTTTCATCCAATCGAAGCGCCAATTTGGCGTGGACGTTCGGGGCGAACAAGGCAAAGACCTTCTTTATCTTTAGCCGCTAGAAGCATGCCTTGGCTGAGCAGTCCTTTAATGGTGGCAGGCTTGAGGTTTGCAACCACGCACACTTGCGTGTTGATGAGTTCTTCTGGTGTATAATATTCACGAATACCCGCAACAATTTGTCTAGGCTCTCTCTCACCTAAATCAACTTTGAGTTTTAAAAGACGATCACTTCCCTCTAAAATACTCGCTTCCAAAATCGTTCCCACTTTTAAAGCCGTTTCAAAAAATTGATCAATCGTAATGATGGATTCCGCTTTGTGCTCTTTTTTAGTGCTTTTTGAAGGTTGTGCTTCTACTACTGCTACGGGAGCGGTAGGTTGTGCCATCAATTCTTCTTCGATGCGAGGGAAAAGGGGTGGTACTTTTTCGATGGTAAATTCATCTAAGAAATCTTTGCGAACAACCAGTTTGTCAAAGTTTGCCGTATTGATCTCAAAGCCCATTGCTTTGGCAATCGTCGCTGTTGTTTTTGGCATAACAGGGTGGAGTAGGACGGTGACTCGTGCCAAGATATTGGAGACGAGTGCTACAAGGGCTAAGGCTTGTTCGGTCTTTCCCTCTTTCATTTTCACCCATGGCTCATGCACTGTAATCGCTTGGTTAGCAATACTTAGCGCTTTCCAAAGCTCTTCAAGGTAACGGTTCGTTTGGAGTTCTAAAAGGTTGTTTTCGACATTTTTTAAAATCTCATCAACGGCACCCAGTTCGCTCTCATGAAAGGTGTTGACATCTTTAGAGTTGATGACACCATTGCTGTATTTCCCACTCATTCCGATGATGCGATTTAGTAGGTTTCCAAGCTCATTGCCAAGATCAGAGTTGATGCGATCCATCAAGGCTTTTTGGCTAAAATCGCCATCTTGTCCAAATGGAACTTCGCGAAGCATGAAGTATCTAAAATTTTCCAGTCCATAAGCGTCAGCAACCTCTTTAGGATTGACGACATTGCCTTTACTTTTACTCATTTTCTCGCCATTACGTGTCCACCAACCGTGTGCTGCAACATGTTTTGGCAGTTCTAACCCAAGGCTCATTAAAAATGCTGGCCAGTAAATAGCATGGAAGCGAAGAATATCTTTGCCTACGAGATGAATCGTTGCTGGCCAAAATGCCATATTTTTTTCATCTGTACCATACCCAAGGGCGGTTGCATAGTTTAAGAGGGCATCCAACCAAACGTACATGACATGTTTGTCATCGTTCATGGAAGCAGGGAGTTTGACACCCCAATCAAAGCTTGTGCGCGTGATAGAGAGATCACGAAGTCCTTGTTTAACAAAGCTAATGACTTCGTTTTTCTTGCCTTTAGGAAGCACACATTTTTCATCGCTGTTGTACCATTTAATGAGGTCTTCTTGGTATTTTGAGAGTTTAAAGAAGTAACTCTCTTCTTTCACAAGACGAGTCAGTTTTCCACAATCAGGGCATTTGTCCTCATCGACCAGTTGAGTATCGGTAAAAAAAGTTTCACAGCTCACACAGTAGTGACCTTCGTATTCGCCTTTATAAATGTCGCCTTTGTCAAACATGACTTGAAACGCTTTTTGCACACCCGTTTTATGATCTTCATCGGTGGTGCGGATAAATTTGTCATAACTGATTTCAAACTCATCCCAAAGGGCACGAAATTTTCCACTGATTTCATCGGCATAGGCTTGCGGTGTTTTATTGCGCAGTTTGGCAGCTTCTTCGATCTTTTGACCGTGTTCATCGGTTCCTGTTAAGAAAAAAGTTTCATAGCCTTTAAGGCGATAATAGCGTGCCATGGTATCTGCAATGATGGTCGTATACGCATGTCCAATATGCGGAACATCGTTAACATAGTAGATTGGGGTCGTAATGTAGGCTTTTTGGGACATCGTTTTTCCTAGTTAAAATTAATATAAGTAAGCACCGAAGGTGCGTGGGCATTCTGCCAAAGTATACCCAGTGTTAACGTAGTTTTTAGAGCTTTGCTTTAAAAACGTGTCAAAATAAAAACTCAAAATTCAAATCCACCACCTTGTCCTTTAGCCATACTCTCATAAACGGCTTTGACATAGGTTTTTCGGATGTCACACTCAAATATTTTTTCGCAGTCACTGCATGTCACAACGTTTTTATTTTGTTGGCATGTTTGCAAAATTGCTTTTTTTTCTTGTAAATCTTGCTCGTAACTATCCGTGACTTCACTACTCATAACACTTCCGAACACGTTCTATCTCCGCATGAGAGCCAAAAAAGCATGGTGTGGTGTCATGTGGATGTGATGGTGCTAGCTCTAAAATTCTACGCTTTCCGTTGATCGCCTCGCCACCCGCTTTTTCATAGACAAACGCAAAAGGGAAGACTTCAAAAATCATGCGCAGTTTACCTTTAGGTACATCACTCGTTGCAGGATAAGAGAAGAGTCCTCCACCCTTGAGAAGAATTTGATGCAAGTCGGGTACCATTCCACCAGAGTAGCGTAAACGGTAACCATCCGCAAAGATGGCATCTATCATCGCTTTGTGTTTTGGCTCCCAACACATTTGGGTTGCACCAGGAGCATTGAGTTTGCCTTTTTCTTTCAGTTTAATCTCTTTGATAAAAACAAATTCGCCCGCTTTATTTAAACGGTACATTTTAACATCCTCTTGCGCGATCACAAGCTCAACGCGTGGTCCATAGACAACGTAAACAGCTGCTTTAAGATGTTTTCCCTCATACCCACCTTCGTAGATACCAAAAATAGAGCCAACACTCAAGTTGACATCAACAAGACTAGAACCATCTAGTGGGTCGTAACCAACGCCGTAAATACCGTTTACATGTAAAGATGTTTTGCCTTCTTTCTCTTCACTGACAATCTCTTTAATTGAGGCAACTTTTGCAAACTCTTCTTCAATAATAAGATCGCTTTTGATGTCCAGTTTGAGTTGGGTATCGCCTGTTGAGTTAATATTTTCAGAATATCCTGTGTCATCAAACTCAATGGCTTCTCTGATGCGCTTTGCTGAGCGCTTGATTGCTTCATAAATTTCTTGCATATTATTTAACCTTTTTGGCATTTTTTTGTATCCAAGCAACGACTTGCTCGGGGTTATTTAAATCTAAAATTGCAATATGGGGTGGGATCGTGTAGTCGCTTAATGTCACACTTTCGTCAATAGCAAAGGCATCGGAACAGTCAAAATAGTCAACATTAAGTTTGTTACGAAAGATTGCAATGCGAGGGAGGGGAAGAGTCTTCAGACCTTCAACCAATAAAAAGTCAAAATCGCCTAGCATATTGATAATTTCATCCAAACTTTTTGGGTGTTTTGAAAAGAGTGTCGTACGCGTGGGAGAGGTGACAACGACTTCCGCCCCTGTTTGGGCAAATTTCCAACTATCTTTACCCTCAACATCGAAAACAGCTTTATCGCTTGGGTCATTTTTGATGATAGAGAGTGTATACTCTTTTTTGAGAATGTTAGCGACTTTGAGGATCAGCGTTGTTTTTCCGCTATCTGATGGTCCAGTAAAGGCAACAGCTAAGGATTTCATTTTTTCCTGCTTTTTATGTTATTATCATAGTAATAATAGCAAAAAAAGATTTAGCTTTTGATGAGATACAAAGAATAAGAGTTGAAGATGGAGAGCAATGATGCGATATGGTTTGATGGTTTTAGTCGTTTTACTGATGCAAGGGTGTGCTACAAAGTTAGCCGATGACCAACATGAAAAATTGATGGATTATGGAATGTTCAACTCTAAAAAAATAGAGATCAAAAATTCTGAAACGTCTAAGACGTATGTTACGATTACATATTTAAACCCGATCAGTCATGAATTAGTTAGCCAAGAGAGTGAAAAATTTATTGTTGGCACGTACATTGCGACAGGAGATGGCTCTTTTGAAAAAGCCACACTTTCGGGCTTTAAAGTCAATGGCTCAGATGAAAATATTACACTCACACCTTTAAATCAAGATGCGCCACTTCTTAAGCTTATCTCAACGACAAACGCTTGGACCAACTATATGTTAGTGCAAGCGCCTAAAACAGAACAGATTCAAATGGAATTTAGTTTCGAAAACGATCAGTCAAAGAGGGTGACAACAAATTTTCAAAAAGACTACTAATTGAAACATCGTCACCTAAAAGGTGGCGATAGACCACATAATTTGCAAGCACTTTTTTACCGTATTCACGACTCTCTTCGTTATTCATTGTTTCCATGCTCCAAAACGGTTCATACTCCCCTTGTGAAAATGCCCCACCTTGCAGATGTTTTTTGGTAAATCCCATACCACCATTGTAGGCATAAGCCACAAAAAGAGGATGGTATAAATTTTTTTCTAAGAAGTTGAGGTGAATATTTCCAAAAAGGTACGCAATGCGTGGATCAAACATATTGGAGATAGAAAACTCTTCAAGTTTCTCTTTTTTGGCAATATCGCGTGCCACAAATGGCATAAACTGCATCATACCCAGAGCATACGAAGTCGAGACAACAGAGGGAATAAAACGACTCTCTTGACGCGCGATAGCAAGCATTAAAGCTTGGCGATGTACCGTGTACGTGCTAATTTCTTCAGGATAGGGAATAGGGTAATAGCTTTTTGTATAGTGCGTCACGCGTTCCATTAAGTAACTGTAATGAGGTAAAGTATTGGCATATTTGAAACTTTGAGCCAGTGCTTCTACCTCTTCTGCACTCATTTTATAAACCCTATTCATAACTTTTGGCCATGCAAAAGGATCACTGATATTAAACGTTGGGTGCGTTCCTTCAAGTACGGGTGATACGATATTTTGTACAGGACGGTCTAATTTCTCATAGGCATAAAGTGCGTACATGTTAATGTCGCTATCTTGAATGATACGCTCTAACGTGTGTGTATCTTTAGTGACTAAGTATTGCCAAAAGAGGGCTTTGTCTTTCTCTTCACTTCGGGTAGCTCGCTCATAGGAGAGTTCAAAAAAGTGGAGAGCTTGCTCTTTTTCTTGGTATTTAAGGGCATTAAGTCCCAGATAAAAAAGCGCTTTTGCGTTTACATGTAAAGATGGATTGACATGTAAAAGTGATCTTTGGACAGTGTCAAGTTTGTCGTTTTGGACGGTGCTATAGACAAATTGGTTAAATCTTGGCGAATTTGAAAGCCTATCCATCTGAGCTTGTGGAATAAGTTGCTGGTTGAAAATAGCTACTTTATACGATGAGATACTGCCATTAAAAAGGCTTAAAAATGTATTTGCATCACTGCCAAGCGCTGTTTCATAAACATTGTCATTTTCCATTAAGGTAATGAGGTTCACAAGCTCTTTATTATGCTTTAGACGAGGTTTAATGAACGCAAGTTGGCTTTTAGGAAGTGAAGTGATTTTTGCAGTGTTGATGCCAATATTGAGGCATTCGTCATCTTCTTTCATCAAGGAATTGATATCAAGATCAATACACTTTGAAATTTTTTTGTACTCCACATTATCCATTTTCTTGGCAAAAAGATGGAAAAAACGGATGTTCATTGTGTGTACCATCCCAAAGAGCGCTTTGGCTTCTTTGGGAGTTGTCTCATCACGTTGTAGGTATTCGTAAATATAAAAATCTTTGGCAAGGCTTCGTGGTTTATCTCCGAAGAAATTAAAACTCACAGGTTCGTCAGCAAAAAGATCGACACAGACGCAAAGGCAGAGGAAAAATCCAATCAAAAATTTATAAAACATTGGCAAGTGCGAATAAAAGTTTAACCGCGAATAGGTCTATAAATTGAAGTGCTAAAATCACAATCAGAGGCGCGAGGTCGATACCGCCAATCAAGGTTGGCACAAGTTTGCGAATAAAAGCGTACACAGGGTTGGTGAGCCGAAACAGGATCTGCACAATTGGATTGTACGGATCAGGGCGCACAAAGGTAATAAGAGCAGCAATAATCACCACCCAAATATAGATATTAATCACGGTATGTAAAATAGTGGCAAAAGCTTCAATAAGTGTTGCTAAAACAATCATCTAACAATCTCCTTCAAGTAGGTTTTAATCAGTGGATACACTAAGGCAAGTTCAGGACAATACTCAGTTCCGCTGAGCCAGAAACGAAGTGGTTTAAAAAAGGGTTCTCCTTTGAGCCCACTTTTTTCGATCAAATACGCTTGAAATTCATCAAATGTATCAAAATAAGGTGCCTTTAAAATCAACTCTTGTAAAAGTTTACTCTCATTTTCAAACGCTGCATAAAATGCTTTTTTCGCAAAAAGTGTGTCTACTTTTTGTTTGATTTCGTGCGTGGTGCTGACCTCTTCGGTATAAAGTTTCGCCAATTTTCCGATGTTTTCACACGCGTAACCGATGCGTTTTGAAAGCTCCATATCGGGAATACGTTTGATGTGCTCACGGTTGATAAATCGTAATTTATCAATGTCGAAATGCACAGATGACTTGGAAATTTTCGTAATATCAAACCACGAAATCGCCTCTTCAAGGGTGAAAATTTCCGTTGGTGTAGGATTGCTCAAAAGTACAAGATAGTTCACAATCGCTTCGGGCATAAAGCCTTGGTTCAAAAGCCACGTAACATCACTTTCATCTTTTGGGCACAGAAGGGTTGGCACATGCGTGTAGTGCATCGCTTGGTCATACCCTATGGATTTGCGGATATGTTCCTCTTTCGGTGCATTGGGTTCCTGCTCATTTTCTCGAATAATGGTGGTAACGCCTTGAAGCATGTCGTCGCAGGCACAGGCGAAAGTGTAGGTCGGGTATTTGTCTGTGCGCATAATGACAAAATTATCGCAGGTGTTCTCAGACTTTTTCATACGAATCACAAAGGGTTTTGGGATGTTTAAAACCTCTTCTGGGCTCAAATGCTCACAGGTACCATTACACGCAGACAGTTCGTTTTCTTGGGGACAAAAACAGATAAACGCTTTTTTTGTATCCAAAAGTGTGGAGGCAAATTGGAGATGGTATTTGAAATTATGACTCTGATAGTAAAGCTGTGAATAGGAAATGCTAAAAAGCGCTAGTGTATCTAAAATCTCTTGGTCTTTTCCTTCAATA